>JANYCV010000435.1 GCA_025360145.1 Acidobacteriaceae bacterium | reverse complement strand
GTGGTCCCGCTGGTGACGAGCTACGAGAACCACTCCATCGTGCGAGAGATGAAGGGAACGGCAACTGCGTTCCCGTTGGCTCGTTCGCTCGAAATCAAGGGCAGCGCGGAGAAGCTCTTCTCCACCTCGGAAAACAGCTTTGCCACCAGTAAGCTGACGGGCGGCGAGATCCGCATCGATCCGTCGAAGGATAAACACGGTCCGTTCCTGCTGGGTGCGGCAGGCACCGTGAAGGCGGGCGTAACACAGGCACGCTTCGTTGTAGTGGGCTCGTCAGGTTGGGTCTCAAACAACATCCTCACCTTCAACGGCAACAAAGACCTGTTCCTGAACATGCTGAACTGGCTGTCCGCCGATGAGGATCTAATCTCCATCCGTCCGAAGGATCCGGAAGACAGACGCATCACCATGAACAAGCGGCAGATGCAGATGGTCTTCTATTCCAGCGTTATCCTGCTGCCGCTGTTTGTGATCCTGGCAGGATTCAGCGTCTGGTGGAAGCGGAGATAACAAGAATGGTAAGCCGCGGTCTGCTTGTAGCTCTAGTTGCGCTGGCTCTTTTGGCCGGCGGTGTTTATTGGTCTGAGAAAGCGAAGGTAGCGGAAGAGGCGAAGCCCCCGAAAGACGCTCCGCCGAAGCTGCTGGCGATTCCCGAAGATCAGGTCCGGAAGATTGAGATTCAAAAGCAGGGTTTTGCGCCCACTGTGCTGGAGCGCGACAAATCGCAGCATTTTCAGATTACGGCGCCAAAGCCCTTGAACGCCGATTCGCAGGACTCGGCGGCGTATTTGTCGGCGATGACAGGCTTGGTTTGGGACCGGCTGGTGGAGGACAAAGCGACCGACCTTGCCAGCTATGGGTTGGCTACGCCGGCGCTGGAAGTGACGCTGACCATGAAGGACGGCAAGACCCGCAAGCTGCTGTTAGGGGACGCGACGCCAACCGGCGGGGGCGTCTTTGCGAAGCTGGGCGGGGATGCGCGTGTGTTCACGGTGGCCGACAGTACGAAGACCAGCCTGGATCGCGCGTCTAAGGATCTGCGCGATAAGCGGCTGTTGACGTTCGATTCCGAGAAGCTGAGCCGCGTGGAGATCGTTGCCAAGGGGCAGGCTGTGGAACTGGGGAAGAACGCGCAGAGCGAATGGCAAATCGTGAAGCCGAAGCCGTTTCGGGCGGATGGGTTTCAGGTGGAAGAGATCATCCGCCGATTGAAAGAGGCCAAGATGGACGCTTCGGTTTCCGAGGAAGACGCCAAGAAAGTGGCTGCTTCCTATGCAGCGGCGCAGCGTTCGGCCGTTGTGAAAGTAACGGACAACGCGGGCACGCAACAGATTGAAGTTCATAAGAACCCTAACGACAAGAGTTTCTACGCCAAGAGCAGCGTGACGGAGGGTGTCTATAAGATCGCCGCCGATACTGGTGACGGGCTTGAAAAGGGGTTGGACGAGCTGCGCAATCGAAAGCTGTTTGACTTCGGCTTCAACGAACCAGGCAAGGTGGAAGTTCACGATGGGGAGAAGAGCTTCCTGTTCACGAAGTCGGGCGATAAGTGGATGTCGGGCGGTAAGCAGATGGATCCGGCCAGCTTCCAGATGCTGGTGGATAAGCTGCGGGATATGACCGCACTGAAATTCGTGGAGAAGGCATTCCTTGCGCCGGCGATCGAGGCTACCGTCACGTCAGGCGACGGGAAGCGCGTGGAAAAGGTGCGGATCGCCAAGTCCGGCGATAGCTACTTCGCCAAGCGCGAAACCGAGCCGACCATTTACGAGATCGACGGGAAGGTGGTGGAGGAAATCCGGAAAGCGGCTGCCGACGTGAAGCCCGCGCCACCGGTAAAGGCAGAGGCAAAGAAGTAATGCCGTCCGGCGAATGAATGCGCTGCATACCGATCTTTATCAGTTGACCATGGCTTCCGGCTTTTTTGAAGCCGGGAAAGCTACGGAGCGCGCGACCTTCGAACTGTTCGTCCGGCGGCTTCCGGAACACCGCGATTTTCTGATTTGCGCCGGGCTTGCGCAGGCGGTGGAGTATCTGCTGAACCTGCAATTTACCGGCGAGCAGATCGACTATATTCGCAAGCTGCCACAGTTTGAAACGGTTCGCCCCGAGTTCTTCGACTTCCTACGCGCCTTTCGATTTACAGGGGACGTTTTCGGCATGCCGGAAGGAACGCCGTTCTTTGCGGGCGAGCCGGTTTTGACGATCCGGGCGCCGCTGATTGAAGCGCAGATTCCGGAGACGTATCTGCTGGCGATGATCTCGTTTCAATCGATGATCGCTACCAAAGCGGCGCGAGTGGCCAACGCCGCCGATGGCCGGGCGGTGGTGGAATTCGGAACGCGCCGCGCCCATTCGCCCGAAGCCGGCGTGCTGGCGGGGCGGGCCTCGTATCTGGGCGGCTGCACTGGCACGAGTAACGTGGAGACGGGATTCCGTTACGGAGTTCCTGTGTTTGGAACGGCTGCGCACTCCTGGGTGCTGGCGTTCGGGAACGAGAAGACTTCGTTCGAGGTGTTGCAGAAACTGCTGGGGACCAGGACCGCTTACCTGATCGATACTTACGACACGCTGGAGGGGGCGCGCATCGCCGCGTCGCTGGGCCGGCCGTTGTGGGGCGTGCGGCTGGATAGCGGCGATATGGTGCAACTGTCGCGAGATGTCCGGAAGATTCTGGACGATGCCGGGCTGACCGAGGCCAAGATCATGGCCAGCGGCGATCTGAACGAGGAAAAAGTCCGGGCGATTGTGCAGGCGGGCGCGCCCATTGACGCGTTCGGCGTGGGTACGGAATTGGCTACGTCGGCCGACGCTCCGAATCTGTCCGCCGTTTACAAGATGGTGGAGATTGAGGTTGCCGGGATCAAGCGGTTCACCGCCAAGCAGAGTGCGGACAAACATACGCTGCCCGGGGCAAAGCAGGTGTTCCGGTATGCCGATCACGATCAGGTGGCCTGCAGTTGGGAATGCCCAACGTGCCCGCCGGGGGCTAAGCCGGCGAAGGCGCTGTTGCAGCCGGTGATCATTGAGGGCAATCTCGCAGAGGCGCTTCCCGGCTTACAGGCGTCGCGCGGGCTATGCGCCGAGTCGCTGCAATCGATTGCGCGCGGTCATAGAGTGGAATATAGCCCCGAATTGCTGACGCTGGCAGAGCGCGGCCGCCAGATATGAAGACCGTCTTTTTCGATATCGACACTCAACTTGATTTTATGTTTCCGGCCGGGGCGCTTTACGTGCCCGGGGCGGAGGGGATTCTGTCCGCGGTTGCCGGGCTGAACCGATTCGCGGCGGCCAACGGCATTGTGGTGGTTTCGACGATGGACGCGCATGCGGAGAATGACGAGGAATTTCTGCATTGGCCGCCGCACTGCGTGGCCGGGTGCAACGGGCAGCGGAAGCCGGGCCAGACTTTGCTGGAATCGCGCGCGGTGGTGACTTCGGAGGCGGGCCGGGTTGGGCCTCTTGGTACACAGCAGATCCTGCTGGAGAAGCAGACGTTCGATTGCTTTTCGAATCCGAATTTGCCGGGGTTGCTGGAGGAGTTGGGCGCGGACCGGTATGTGGTTTACGGCGTGGTGACCGAGATCTGTGTGAAGTTCGCGGCGTTTGGGTTGTTACGGACCGGAGCGCGGGTGGAGATTGTTGGCGACGCGGTGCGGAGTCTACGGGCTGAGGCGGCCGAGGCGATGTTGGCCGAGTTCCGGGTGGCTGGTGGGCTGGTTACCGGAATGGCTGAGGTGGGTTTGTTTGTGCAAAACAGCTCGACACTGATTTAGAGATCGTTTGGAATCAGCGCCTTGCGGGTTTTTTCGAAACAGAGCGAATTTCAATTTGTGACAGTTCTGATGTCTGGCGAGCATTCCGAGGGAAGGGTTTCGCGCCTCCCTTCCCCGGTGGGTTTGTTCGTGCGAAATCGCTTTACGCGGGAATGTTCAGTTGAGAAAGATCGTTGGAACAGAGCCACTTGCGTGGGTGTCCCGGCGTCCGCTGAGTTGCTGCGAAACGCAGCCAATTCCGGTTTCGGACAGTTCCGACATGCGCCGGTTCGGACGGCACCGCCAAGTGTCAGAATACGATTCGGGGCATTAGGGTCGAACTGCTGATTTTTGGAAAGTGTTTGTTTTCTGCTGCTTAGAGGCTTAAAATAGTTGTGAATCAAAATAGCGGCCAGAACAGCCGCAAGGGAAGGGGATGAAAATGGGGGCGAGATAGGGCAGAATGCAAGAAGCCGCAGGCGATATAGGCCGGTAGCGTTCTGGGGCAATTGGAGCCCGTTGTGAATCTGGCCGGGACGCTGTTTAGGAACGGAAGATTGAAGCTCCTCGCCGCAAGGTTAGGAAGCCCGTAAGGGAAAGACTGATTTATTTCAGGCGTCCTTCGCCAAGCGGCAGAAGGAGGATTATGTCTGAAGTATACCGCCGCTGCTGCGGCATTGATGTCCATAAAGAAACAGTTGTTGTTTGTGTCCTGGGGCAGGATGGCAACGACGCCTCACCCATCAAGAAGGTCTTCGGTACCTTTCGCAACGAACTGACGCGAATGCGAGCCTGGTTCAAGCAATTGAAGGTGACTGAGATTGCGATGGAGTCCACCGGCGTCTATTGGCGTCCAGTGTGGAATGCACTGGAAGACCAAGGTTTCCAATTGCTACTCGTCAACCCGGCTCAAGTGAAGGCCTTACGGGGACGCAAGAGCGACCGGCGGGACTGTCAACGCATCGCCGAATTCTTGCAGGACCGCCGGCTGGACCCCAGCTTTGTGCCTCCACGGGAGATCCGCGAGCTGCGTGGCTTGCTGCGCTGCCGGGTAGCGGTTTTACAACAGCGCAACGAGGTGATCAATCGCATTGACGACGTGCTGCAAACCGCTAGCATTAAGCTTTCTTCCACCGTGAGCGATTTGATGGGGGTCTCCAGTCAAGCGATCCTGAAGGCGCTCATTGCGGGCGAAGATTCGGCCGAGAGGCTGAGTTGGAAGGCACGAGGCAGGTTGCGAAAGAAGGCCAGCGAGGTGAAGGAGTCCGTCAAAGGTTATCTCACTGAGTTTCACCGCTGGATGTTGAAATTTCACTTTGAAGAGTATGAAGACCTGAGCAAGAAGATCGCCACGCTGGAAACCAAGATCCGGGAGCACATGTTGCCTTACAAAGAACAGATCGAACTGCTGGATACAATTCCAGGAATCGATGAAATCGTTGCCTGGCACCTCATCTCAGAGTTGGGTGTAGACATGTCCGTGTTTCCCACAGCTAATCACTGTGCCAGTTGGGCCGGTTTATGTCCGGGGGACAACGAAAGCGCCGGCAAGCAGATTAGCAGCAGGACTAAAAAGGGAAACAAATACTTACGCCGGACGCTGACGCAAAGCGCTTGGGCAGCGTCGCGAAAAAAGGACAGCTATTTGCGGGCGATGTTTCACCGTATCAAAGCGCGGCGAGGCTGGCCCAAAGCCATCATCGCCGTCGCCCACAAGATTATCGTCATCGCTTATTCGATTTTGACCACCAAACAGCCGTATCAGGAACTGGGCGGTGACTATTTCGACAAGCTCAAGCCTGCACGCACAGCTCAACGGCTCATCCAGCGATTGTGCAACCTTGGGCTCACTGTCACTGTTCAGCAGGCCGAACTGCCAAACGCCTAACTGCTCGCGGTTTCTTCGGTTTGACGAGGCTGATTTTCAAGGGAACGCGATTCGCGCGCCACCGGCACACCTTTACGACCGCGTTCAGGGCGATGACGTACTTGACTACGATAGAAATAGGCTATAACGTTCGTATGTGGCCGTCAGCATGGTACAGTCAGCAGGGTGATTGCTGTTATACGAAAAACAGTATATGATGGCCAGATGGAAGTTGAATCAGTATGTTTCTCCCTCCGGGCGAAAATCCATTGACGACCGAAGGAAGGACCTGCCCGTCGGCGCTCCTAGGGCCGATATGGACGTTTTTCTCAAGTTCATGGTGAAGGCATTGGAATGGGAATACCCCGATATCGACTCTTTGAAGGGTGACCGTTTTGCAGGTTTGACCGAGCTTAGGTGGAAGTCCGGCCGGGTGCCGCATCGAATATTTGGTTACAAAACCGGCGATTTCGAATATCTCATGTTGATTGGCTGCACTCACAACGGGAAGAAATACAGTCCAGTAGATGCGATGGAGACGGCGCGTACAAGAAAGATTCAGATTGAAAATGGCGAGGCATCGACTTGTGAATATAGACTCATCACTGATCGCTGAACTTAGGGACAAGAAGTACCGTGAAGCATATGTTGCTTCTCAAATCAGTATAGGAATTCCGTTTCAGATTCGCGCTCTACGCAAGCATCGGAAATGGAATCAGGATCAATTGGCTGAACATGCCAAAATGGCGCAACCTCGAATATCTGAAATTGAGAAGCCGGGAGAGCGCAGGCTAAACATCGAAACCCTAATGCGGATTGCTGCGGCTCTCGACATTGGGCTACAAGTCCGCTTTGTTCCCTTTAGTGAGCTTATTGATTCAAGCGAGGATCTTGATCCTGACGCTATTTCAATCAAGACGTTCACCGAGGAGTTGAGCGATGCTATCATTTTGAAGAAAAATGGCGTCCCCGCGAAAATCACGCACTTGCCAGGTTCGTTCGATCAAGTCTTGAAAGGTTTAACTGATGCCGACGCTCAACAGAAGGCTGTAGTCGCTGAGATTACATCCGCAATCACGGGCCCTCCAAACAGCGTCGGCTTCATCGCTAAGCACCTTGCGGACATGGCCGCGCCACTATCCACCCTTGCTGCCCGGATTCCCAGTTCGCCGTTCCAGGATTCGCTGAAAGGTATCAGCAGCATTAAGGTGCCAGACTTTTCTTTTCTTCTCGACTCAAATGTGAAAGCCTTGAATGGACTAGCCCAAGTGTTTGCCACGATGCACGATTTCGATTTTTCCGGAACAACGCAAGGTATCGGATCAGCTTTAGGGGCAGAGCGAACGGTTGTCCCTAAACCGCCGTCTACTGGCGCGGATTCTGGCCCGGAGAGGCTTCGGCCTTTTCTGGTTCAGCCTAGTAATGCGGCAAAGCAGGTTGGACGATTTTTAGCGGCGGTAGCGGAAGCCCCAAGCCTAAGGAAGGCATCATAATCCTCATGGAAGAAAATCAAACTACACCCAGCTCGAATTCAGCAGCAGAGACGTCAACTGACACTCTTGATTTCGCATCAGTATATGCAAACAACACTCTGATTGAAAATAGCTTATGGGACCTAAAAATTATATTTGGACAGCTTGAGCAGCACACTGGCAGACCTCAAGTGGACTGGCATACTGCCGTTACGGTCCCGTGGCTTCAGTCCAAGATCTTGAGCTATTATCTCCGACTTAACATCCTCTCTCATGAGGCAGATAACGGGAATATCAAGGTTCCTGGTCAGGTAATGCCGCCGAAGCCGCTTAAGCCGTCAGGGGAGTTCGAGAATGATCCGAAGGCCTTAGAGTTCTTTGAAATGGCTAGCAAGATCTATTCGGAAAACTTTGATTGAGTTTTCTGGGTAAGGATTCATGACTGATTCGATGAAGGTAGACGAGTCGGTGTTCGATACCGCGCGGGCGAAGCTCCTATCGACTCAGAAGGCGACAATAGCGCCTCAAAGAGATTGTCCGAAGGTTTCACCGAGGAAACCTCGCCCGTGAGCGTCTTGTAACGCAGGGCGTCTTTTATCATGAGGTTCATAACGACGCTCGCGAAGATCCCTTCATCTTCACGGCGGCTTCGGAGTCAAGCACATAGTCACCCGGTTCAGTGGCGAGAGCCTAGTCTTCCGGCGGGATTTCTACGATCTTGGCGTGGCGCCAGAGGCGTTCGAGGTCGTAGTAGGCGCGGGTCTCTGCCTTGAAGATGTGGACGATGAAGTCGCCGTAGTCTACCAGCACCCATTCGCCGCCGTCGTAGCCCTCTACGCTGACCGCCGGTTCGCCGGCGCGTTTGAGCTGGATGTAGATCTCGTCGCTAATGGTCTGGTTCTGTTTGGAACTGGAGCCAGTGCAGATGACGAAATAGTCGCAGAAGCTGGTAACTTCGCGAAGATCGAGCACCTTGATGTCGATTGCTTTCTTGGATTCGGCCGCTCGAACTGCTCCGAGCCAGCTTGGTAAATCGGTTGCCGCCGGGATGTTTTCGACGGCTGTGATGTTTGGAAGCTCTTGGATAGGAAGTTCTCCCCTAAATCTGATCGTACTACAATAAAGGGAGTGCGTCGATTCTTTTCCTGTTTTCTCTTTCTCTGCGGCCTCGCTGTGTATGCACAGACCACGGAGAATGCCGCGGTCCGGCGGGCCACGGAGGAGCTGGAAAAAGTACGGGCACTGGTAGCCGCCGGGGCTGCTCCGCGAGCTAGCTTGGCGCTGGCTGAGCGTGAACTTGCCGAAGCCCAGGACGAGGTTGTGGTCGCCTATACACTTTACGGCAAGGTCGGGGTGGAAGACCTTAGCGAGGAACAAGCGGGCGACATGGTGGCGGCGGCGCGGCGGCAGTTGGAACGTGAGAAGCTGCGGATCGAAGCGGTCCGGAAACTGGTGGATCAGGGAGTGGCGGCTCGGGCCGCGCTTACACCTCTTCTGGAGGATCTGGAAAGCCGGCGGAAGACGCTGGATCTTGCGTTATCAAGATCGGAACTGATCGGCAAACTGCTTGCGATGGTGAAGGTGGAAGCTTCGGTTTCGGAAACGGAGCAGCTTCCGACGGACTTGCGGATTGCCGAGCGATTCGATGGGAATGGCGTGTTCCGGGAATCGGAGTTTAAGAAAGTGGTGCTGGCCTTTGAGAAGACGTTTTCCCATCCGATGCCGGTTAGCGCGCGGGGTGAGACGGCGCTGCACCGGGCTCTCGGGTTTGATCATCGCGGACGGGTGGACATCGGGTTAAATCCGGACGCGGCTGAGGGAGTCTGGTTGCGGCGGTATCTGGTGGCTTCGCACATTCCGTATTTCGCGTTTCGGGCGGCCGTGCCGGGACAGGCTACGGCGCCGCATATCCACTTGGGCCAGCCGAGCACGCGGCTGCGCGCTGCGGATTAGTGAGCGGTCGAGTTTATTAGAGGTTGGCGTTGTCGTCGAGCAGACCGGACGAGGGCGTCCGGTGCCGTCCAGGGGGACCGCCCCACCTTGATTTCGACTATTTTTAGCAGTTAAGATCTGGGGACTGTCTGGAGTTGGACTGTCTGGACTGTCTGGAGTGGGGACTGGTTAAGTCTGGCAACGGTCAGGAGCTATGCAGGTCAGGAGACTAGCGTATGATGGACACCTCCAAGTTGCGCGTTTTTATTACCGCGGAGCGGATACAGGAAAGAATTAAAGAATTGGGGGCGGAGATAACCGCCGATTATCCGGACGGGATTATCTATCTGGTTTGTATTCTGAAAGGCGCCTGCATGTTCCACGCCGATCTGGCGCGGGCGATTAATCGGCATACGCGGCTTGATTTTATCGGTATCTCGAGTTACGGGAAGGGGAAAACTTCGTCGGGCCAGGTGAGGCTGACGAAGGATCTGGATTCTCCGATTGAAGGCGCCGATATTCTGATTGTGGAAGACATTGTGGACAGTGGCGTTACGCTCAACTACCTGACGCAGGTGCTGCAGCAGCGGAAACCAAAGTCGGTGCGGATTGCAACCCTTCTGGATAAGCCGGAGCGCAGGCAACGTCCGGTGGACGTACACTATGTGGGTTTTCAGATTCCGGATGAGTTCGTGGTGGGGTATGGCCTGGATTTCGCCGAGGACTACCGGAACCTGAAAGATATCTGTATTCTGAGTGAATAAGCGAGACCTTCGGCGGGTTGGCCGGGTTATGAATACGATAGGAATGTTTCCGCAATGATTAAACGTTTTCTTTCCCTGATTCTGCTTTTTGTGATTTCGGCGTTCGGCGAGGCTCCGCGATGGGAGCACGGGTTTTACCGGGGCAAGATGATCCGCTTCCGGGTGGTGGACGGATTGGCGATCTACCAGGGCGACATCATTCTGGGAAAAGCCGACGTTCTGATCAAGGCGCTGGCGGAGCGAAGTGCAAAGCCCGACGGCCGGAAGCAGGCGTTGTTCGTCTCCGACCCGGCGGTTTATTGGCCCAAATCCACCATTCC
>JANYCV010000433.1 GCA_025360145.1 Acidobacteriaceae bacterium | reverse complement strand
GGGCCGCCTGGTGAAACGGCTACTCGACTTCAGACGCATGAAACTAAAAACGGCAGTTCATCGGCCATAAACTGCGTAACCCGCTCATCGCCAAGCTATTGCGCTGAAAGGGGTCGTCACCCGGACGGTGGAGCGCGGAGCAGTTCGAACCTCTGCCGATTCAATTGCTTGCCGGGTCGGGCTATGACCGACTGCCGTTTTTAGGATGAAAGCCAGCGTACTGGTATATCGTTTCGAGATACTGGATGCGGGCCAAGTCATCGGCCAGGTGGGGGTGAGACGCCCTCGGCCGTTCGCTTTGGAATCTGCTGGACAACGCGGTGAAGCATTCGCCGGAGTGCAAGACGGTCTGGGCCGGGACGGCACGGTTGAGCGATTACCTACCGATTTGACGGATCGCCGAATCTCACACAATCCTGACAAATCGCGTATCATACTCTAACTTCCCCGTTGTAGTCTGGTTACACACATGGTTGCATTGATCGTACGAATTCTTTTCCGGATGTTATTCAGAGTCACCGTCCGGGGTGAGTTGCAAAAACATGACAAGCTGCTTATTGTCGCCAATCACACTTCTTTCCTCGACGGCATTCTGCTTGGCGCATTCCTTCCCGTACAGCCAACCTGGCTGGTCCACACCACCATCGCCAAGATCTGGTATTTCAAACTGGGCCTGCAATTCCTGCCTCATCTGGTGGTCGATTCCGCCAGTCCGTTCGTCATGAAGGCAGTAATCGGATTACTCGAAGCCGGCAAGCCCGTGGTGATCTTCCCCGAGGGCCGCATCACGGTAACCGGCACGATGATGAAGATCTACGACGGCCCTGCATTCGTGGCCGCCAAGACAGGCGCCGCGGTAGTGCCTGTCCACATTGAAGGCGCCGTCTACTCTTACGCCAGCCGCATGTCGGGCGATTTCCCCAAGCACCTGTTCCCCCGGATTTCATTGACCATTCATCCTCCGGCCTCGATCCCGATGCCGGAGGCGAAGACCGCAAAGCTGCGTCGCCGGCTTGCCAGCGAACAACTGCGAAAGATCATGCAGCGCGCGGCCTTCGAATCGCGCAAGCAGTCCAATCTGTTCGAGGCGTTCCTGGACGCGATGGCTTTGTTCGGTAAAAAGCGGCAGGTGCTCGAAGACATCCGCCAGACTCCCGATTCCTACGCGACGGTGCTCAAGGGCGCCATGGCGTTGGGCCGAATCGTCTCCAAGCACACCGCTGAGAGTGAAATAACGGGCGTTCTGATGCCAAACGTCGGCACCACCGTTTCCCTGCTCTTTGGCATGTTCGCCATGCGCCGCATCCCCGCGATGCTGAACTTTTCCGCCGGCCAGGAAGGGATGCAGAGCGCCTGCGACGTCGCGAAAATCAAGACAATGTTTGCCTCGCGGGCCTTCGTCGAAAAGGCCAGGCTGACAAATGCCGTGGCCGGACTGCGCGGGGTGAAAGTGCTTTATCTTGAAGACCAGCGCGCCGGCTTCACGCTGAGCGACAAGCTCTGGCTAATGCTCTGGGCCGTTCGTTTTCCCAGGTCGGTAATGAAAGACGTGGACCCGAACGATCCGGCCGTGGTGCTGTTCACCTCCGGTTCGGAAGGCAAACCCAAGGGCGTGGTATTGAGCCATGCGTCCATCCTGGCGAATGTGGCACAGGCCGCGGCGATGATCGAATTTTCGTCCAAAGACAAGTTCATGACCGCCCTGCCCCTGTTCCACTCCTTCGGTTTGACGGCGGGCGTCGTGCTGCCCTTGATTCATGGATGCCGCGTGTTTCTGTATCCGTCCCCATTGCACTACCGCATGATTCCAGAGCTGATTTACGATCGCGATTGCACCGTGATGTTCGCCACCAATACCTTTCTGGCGAACTACGTCAAGCACGCCCACCCGTATGATTTCTACCGGCTGAAACATTTGGTTGTCGGTGCGGAGAAGTTGACCGAGGAGGTTCGCCGGCTGTGCGTGGACAAACTCGGCGTGCGTCCGATTGAAGGGTACGGCGCCACCGAATGTTCCCCGGTAATTTCGCTGAACACGCCGATGGCGAACAAAAACGGCAGCGTCGGCCAGTTGATGCCCGGCATTGAACATAAGCTGGAACCGGTAGACGGAGTGGAGACCGGAGGAACCCTGCACGTCAAAGGCGCTAACGTGATGCTTGGATATTTGAAAGTGGATCAACCCGGTGTGATACAGCCGCCGTCCTCTATCTATGGCGCAGGCTGGTACAACACGGGCGACATCGTGTCTATAGACGAAGCCGGATACGTAACGATCCAGGGCCGCATGCGGCGCTTTGCTAAAATCGCGGGCGAGATGGTGTCGCTCGAAGTAGTGGAGAGGATCGCGGCCCTGGCACAGCCGAAGTTCGAACATGCCTCCACTGCTTTGAAAGACTCGCAGCGCGGCGAGATGATCGTGCTGCTGACGCCGGACCGGGACCTTCGGCGCGAGCAACTGCAGGCCGCCGCCCGCGAATTGGGCGCACCGGAACTCGCCGTACCCAGACGCATTCTATATATCGACAAATTGCCGATGCTTGGAAACGGAAAAAAGGATTACGTGACCATCGGAAAACTGGCGGAACAGATGACACAGACAACTGTGGAGAAGAGCTAAATGGCGGCGCATCCAATAGAGATCGTACCGATGCAATACAGCAAGCGCGAGCAGCACGGATGGTACTTCTACGATTGGGCGAACTCGGCGTTCTCCACCACTGTGGTCACGTTGTTCCTTGGGCCCTACCTCACCTCGATGGCGAAGGCGGGAGCGAACGCGCAGGGAAACATCCTGCCGTTCGGCATCGAAGTGGATGCGCGTTCGTTCTGGGGCTACATGGTGGCGCTCTCCGTCTTCACGCAGGTGATCTTTCTGCCTGTGCTGGGGGCGATTGCCGATTACAGCAGCAATAAGAAACGCCTGCTGGCTATCTTCGCCTATGCCGGCGCCTTCGCCACCATCGGAATGTTTTGGCTTCAGGGCGACGCGTACATGATGGGCGCGTTCCTGTTCCTGTTTGCGAACCTGGCGTTCGGTGCATCGGTGGTGGTCTACAACTCGTTTCTTCCCGACATCGCCCCACCGGAGAAGCGCGATACCGTTTCTTCCACCGGCTGGGGAATCGGCTACCTGGGCGGCGGCCTGCTGCTTGCGTTGAATCTGCTGCTTTACATGAAGAAGGATCTGTTCGGCATCTCCGAGGGGATGGCCGTGCGCATCAGCCTGTGTTCGGCCGGAGTTTGGTGGGCCGTGTTCACCATCATTCCGTTGCTCACTCTTCGAAACCGGCCCTCAATGCACATCCCTACCCCCGGCGAGAACCATTTGACCTCCGGATTCAAGCAACTGGGCCGGACGTTGAAAGACATGAAGCACTATCCTCAGACGCTCACTTTTCTAATCGCCTATCTGGTTTACAACGACGCGATCCAGACCGTCATCACCCTTTCTTCGCAGTTTGGCAACGACGAGTTGAAGATCCCGCTGGAGAGCCTGACACTCGCGATTCTGATGGTGCAGTTCGTAGGCTTTGGCGGCGCCATTCTGTTCAACTACATCGCGAAAGCAATCGGCGCGAAACACGCCGTGATGTTGGCGCTGGTGATCTGGACCGGGGTTCTGCTGGCCATCTACTTCTCGGTGAAGACCACGGCGCAGTTCTTCGTCATGGCGGCGGTGGTCGGCATTGTGCTGGGCGGCAGCCAGGCGTTGAGCCGCTCGCTCTTTTCGCTGATGATTCCGAAGGGCCGCGAAGGCGAGTACTTCAGCCTGTACGAAATCAGCGACAAGGGCACCAGTTGGCTTTGCCCGCTGCTGTTCGGCCTCGCACTGCAATACACCAAGAGCTACCGGCTGGCGATTCTGTCGCTGATTTTCTTCTTTATTCTGGGCCTGCTAAT
>JANYCV010000408.1 GCA_025360145.1 Acidobacteriaceae bacterium | reverse complement strand
TCCTCGCGGTTTGGTCTGGCCGCTGGTTTCCGACGTCGGTTTCTCCACCGCGAGGAGTGTTTTACCGGCCCGGCCCCATCGCGCCCAGCTTTGAGATGTCCGAGGTTCTGCCGGCCCTTACGGATAAGGCAATCTCGATTCTCAAGGAGCGGGCTGCAAAACCGCAACAACCCTTCTTCCTGTATTACGCCATGACGGCGCCGCACACGCCGTGGGTTCCGAAGAAGCCTTATGAAGGGAAGTCACAGGCGGGGCTGTACGGAGACTTCGTGGCTGAGGTGGACGATATGCTCGGACGCCTATTGCGCACTCTGGATGAAACCGGACTCGCGTCCAACACACTGGTGATCTTCACCAGCGACAACGGCGCCGATTGGAAGATCGAAGACAAGGCCAAATACAAACACCGCGCGAACGCGAACTGGCGCGGTGAGAAGGCCGACATCTGGGATGCGGGCCATCGCATTCCATTCATCGCCCGCTGGCCCGGCCGCATCAAGCGGAACACCATCAGCGATCAGCTTGGCTGTCTCACCGACCTGATGGCGACCACCGCCAGCATCACCGGATACAAGCTGCCGGGCAACGCCGGCGAAGACAGCTTCGATCTGTTACCGGCGTTGCAAGGCACCGCGACGAAGCCAATCCGCGAGGCGATCGTCCATCACTCCTCGGAAGGCATGTTCTCCATTCGTCAAGGCGAATGGAAGTTGGAACTTGGCCTGGGCTCCGGTGGATTCACTCCGCCGGTGAAGATGGACCCCGAACCAGGCGGACCGCAGGGACAGCTCTACAACCTGACCAAAGACCCTACGGAGTCTGACAACCTCTGGCTGAAACACCCGGACGTAGTGGCGCGCTTGACCGCACTGCTCCATCGATACCAGGAGCAAGGCCACAGCCGCTAATGTGGGGCGGGCCCCCAGGCCGGCGCGGGACGCCCTCGTCTCGCTGCCCGAAGCGTCCGCATGTCTACCCTCGGGCGAGAAATGCTTCCAGCGCATACCAAGCTTCAAGAGAGCAGGTAAAACTTCGCCAACTCGCGAAAAGCGAGCACCTGCTCTTCCTGCCAAGCCGCATCGCGGCCCAACTCGCGCGCCATTAACTCCGCCACTTGCGGAGCCATCGCGATGGCCGCCCGCGCATTCAGCAGCAGCGCCCGCGTGCGGCGCGAAAGCGCATCCTCCAAAGTTCGCGCCATCTCGAACCGGGCCGCGAACACGTACTCAGCGGCGCAATACGGAAGCGCCGGATGCAGCGGTACGCCGAGAGTTACATCCGCACGAATCAGGTCCTGAATCGACATCGCATCCGAGCCGTAAACAGCAAGGGAGCCGAACTTCTCCGCATGCTTATGGAATCCGTGGATGCTCAGATGTTCCGTTCCGCATGGTTTTTCCGGCAGCTTCGCCAGCGTCGAAGCCTGGTTTACGCAATCCTCGGCCATATGACGGTAAGTGGTCCACTTTCCGCCGGCGATGGATAGCAGGCCGGAGCTATCGATGTGAATTGTATGGTCGCGCGACAGCCCCGAAGTGTTCCGCCCCGCACCGGCTTTCACCAGCGGCCGGATGCCCGCAAACACGCTAAGCACATCACTGCGGCTGGGGGCCTTGTGCAAATATTGCGCCGCGGTGGTGAGAATGAATTCGATCTCCTCCTCCATCGCCACCGGTTCCAGCGAGACCTCGGTGATGGGAGTATCGGTAGTGCCAACCAACGTGTGCTCATGCCACGGAATCGCAAACATCACGCGGCCATCGCTGGTGTGCGGAACCATAATGGCGCTATCGCCCGGCAAGAAAGATCGGTCCAGCACCAGGTGAATGCCCTGGCTCGGCGCGATCATCGGGACAGCATCGGGTTCGGCCATCCTCCGCACTGCATCGCCGAACGCGCCGGTCGCATTGATCACCACCTTCGCCCCCACCGCGAAGGCTTCGCCCGATTCCAGATCCACCGCGGACACACCATTCAAAAATCCGTCAGCGTCCTTCGAGAACCCAATCACCTGCGCGTAATTCAAAAGTGCGGCGCCCTGCTCTGCCGCCGTCGCCATCAGGTTGATCAGCAATCGAGTATCGTCGAACTGACCGTCGTAGTAAACCACTCCGCCGCGCAAGCCTTCGGTCTTGATAGTGGGCAGCCGTGCCAGCGTTTCTTCCCGCGACAGAATTTCCGAAGTACCGAATCCATATTTACCGGAAAGCAGATTGTAGACCTTCAGCCCAAGCCCGTAAAACGGCGCTTCCCACCAATCGTAATTCGGCACCACGAACGCCAGATTGTGCACAATATGCGGCGCGTTCTGGCGCAGGATGCCACGCTCCTTGAGCGCCTCCATCACCAGCGAGATATTTCCCTGCTCAAGATACCGCACGCCGCCGTGTACCAGTTTCGTGCTGCGGCTGGACGTGCCCTTACCGAAATCGCTCTGCTCCAGCAGCAGCACATCGTAGCCGCGCGATGCCGCATCAACCGCGATGCCCGCTCCGGTAGCGCCGCCACCGACAATCACCATATCCCACTCGTCCGATTGCGCCTGCACTCGGCTCAGCATTTCCGCTCGGTTCATATAAGCACTCTCTCACGTCTGAAATACACAAACCTACGCTGTAACCAACTGTTCACCCTATTTGAACGAGGCGTTATTGTTAACTCGCTATCCTCTAGGCTGACGGATTTTCATTCACCCTTTGGGAGGTACAATGAGTCGGACGAAGAAAGCATTGTTGAAGTGGGCCGGTGTTGCGGCACTCGCCACATCGGGCGTGACGTACGGACAAAGTCTGTCCATCGCGCTGCCGGAGAGAACCCGGCTGTTGCAGGACCAGAGAATCGACCTTGTGGTTGAACTGCGCAAGGCCACCGAGGGCGCCAGCTTCACAGTCACCGCTAACGGCCGCGACATTACCAGCCAGTTCAAGGCCCCTGCTCAGGTGGATCTGGACTGCGACGGCGTACAGGACACCATTTATCGTGCCGACCTG
This sequence comes from Acidobacteriaceae bacterium, assembly GCA_025360145.1. Taxonomy (GTDB): domain Bacteria; phylum Acidobacteriota; class Terriglobia; order Bryobacterales; family Bryobacteraceae; genus JANXXV01. Next base: position 5,950 of record JANYCV010000408.1, on the reverse strand, counting down.
GTGGGCTTCAACGACATCGGCAACGTACGAATCATCGCCACCGCCACCGCCGGAGGCCAGAGTCTGGAGGCCATCAAGGATATTCAGGTACGGCCGTTCAGCGTTTCGGCGAAAAAACGCAACGTAATCTTGTTTATAGGTGACGCGATGGGAACCGCCTATCGCGATGCCGGACGCATCGTCTCGCGCAGCGTGGAGACAATCCCCGGCGTCCGCGGCTTCCGCGAAGGCTTCTTCGACAAGCTGATGGAGATGGACAGAATGCCGATCAGCGGCATGGTGATGACCTACGCCTCCGACCGCGTCATTCCAGACTCCGCCAACACCGCCACCGCCTGGGCAACCGGCAACAAGACGTTTGAAGGTGCGCTAGGCGTATTCGCCGATGGCACTGACTGCGTTTGGCGCGCCGCCTCGAATTCCTCCACGCTGAGTTCCGCCACCGACAATCCTCGCGTCGAAACTCTGTGGGAATACCTGAAGCGCAAGTACAACTACCGCACTGGCATTGTTTCCACGGCCTTCATTACCGATGCCACCCCGGCCGGCCAAGGAGCGCATACCGCCAGCCGCGCCTACACCTTTGAAGTCGCCCGGCAGTACTTCGAAAATCCCATGCTCGCCGGACGGCCCGGTTTCGATTTAATCCTGGGTGGCGGCAAGGAAGACTTCGATCCAGATATCCGGCTCGACGGGCGCGACCTGGTGAAAGAGTTCCAAGGTAAAGGCTTCAAGTTCGTATCCACCTCCACTGAGCTGAAAACGATCACTGGCGCTGACTCCAAGGTGCTGGGCCTGTTCCGCCGCCCGAACACAGTTGCCCGGGCGTCCACAGGCATCCGTCCAACGGCGAACGGGAACATGGAAGTCGCCTACGACAAACTCGGCCTCTCCCGTCCCGCCAGCGAACCGATTCCTTCGTTTGGCACCTGGAAGGATCAACCATTCCTCGATCTGATGACGCAGAAAGCGATTGAGGTACTTGGCGGAGCCGATGGTAGCCAGCCCTTTCTTCTAATGGTGGAAGGCGCGTTGATCGACAAACAATCTCATCCCAATCACGCCGCAGGCACTATCTGGGATGTGATCGAGCTTGACAAATCAGTTGGCGTGGCCCGTGCCTGGGCAAGCAAGCGCGCCGCCCAGGACACTTTGATTGTCGTTACTGCCGATCATGACCAGTCGATGTCCATCATCGGCGCCAACGTCATTGAGGATGCCGACTTCACAGACCGCAACACAGTTGTCAATGTCACAGTAAACCAACCGGTTGGAGAACAAAAGACGACGGTCCTGAAGGATTCCTACTCGAACGTGCGCGCGTCCTACGGGTTTTTCAACTCGGGCGGCGATCCGAACACGACAGGCATCGAAGGTCCCTTTGGCTTGACGTATCAGAACATTTCCAGGGAGGGCTTCCCCGACTATATTGACCAGAATGGAGACGGTTACCCTGAGAACCGCAAGGTGGGCGACAAGGGAACGCTGCGCCTCTCAGTTGGCTTCCGGACCGGAAATCACACCGGATCGTCTGTGCCAGTTACCGCGGAAGGCCCTGGAGCGTTTCTGTTCACGGGTTACATGGATCAGTCCGATCTTGCGTTCAAGATGGCCGCTGCGCTGACCGGCGATACGGCGGAAGGCGATGCCTTCGTCAAGAACGTATTGCAAAATCCCAAATATCCGGCAACCTACGGCAAATGAGATTACTCTTACTCTTGGCTTCACTGACTGTACTTTTTGGCGCGGAGGAACACTCCGCGCCGTCTTTATCTCAAACTGGGCATCTGCCTGACTCAAGTAATTCCTACGGCAGCAGCCAAGGTAGGGCGGGCCCCCTGGCCGGCGCGGAACGCCTTCGTTCCGCTGCTGGAAGCGAAACGAAGGCCTCAACGCGCCAGCCACACGAAACGCTCCAAGACCGCACCCGCCTGAGTCAAGAACATACCCAGTTACCTCAATTCACTTTGCAAGAGTCCATGACGGACATCGCAGCCAGGTTCGGCTCCGGTGCCCATTCGGTACGGGGCAATGGATTTGCCGTCCTGGAGTTTGGAGACGATTCGGCGGACCACAGCGATCTGGGCTACGAGTGGGTGTTTTACTTCGACATGCCTGGTGGCGCCATAGTCAGTGCGACCCACAATTCGGTCGCCGGAGCCAACATCAAGCCGTACTTCCCGGCGGAGGAAACCCGCGTCCACCTGTACAAAAACGGTTCCATCACGATGACCGCAATGTCACGTGTTCTCGCTGGTGACCGCGTGTTGATTGCCGTGGGAGCAGCTAATCCAGAGAACGAATGTTCGCAACTGGTCCTCATCCGCCGTGCTGCGCTAAAACGGTTCTATCCCTGGATCGCCGAGGATCTTGAGTAGCTCACTGCCAATCGGAGGAGGTCTGCGTTTGGACAGCGGATAGCGTCCCGTTGGGGTTGCTGTGTAAAGCAACGCCTGTGAAAGTTAGTTCATCGTAACGGCCCGCTAGTGGAAAAACCACAGAACACTCAACGGTTCCGCGCAGGTCAAGCAATTGGGGATACTTTGCACTCAGGTTCAGTATCTGCTGCGAGGGGTTCTTGTCGTCGCTCACAATTAGTTTGCCGCTCACTATCTCATTCGACTTTTCGTTGCGGATGGTGATGCTAACCAAAGCGCCCACCGTTTCGGAAACCAAAGCTAGAAGAGTGCCGCCGCCATTTGTGTGGTCAAACGGCACTACAAATTTGCGCTTCAGCGTGGAGGTCATGGGCATTGTTGTTTCCGCGGGCGTATGGTCCGGCGCGGAGTAGCGCAAAGTGATCGACGACGCCAGCTTTTGACCGCTGATAGAGAACAACTGTCCGTACCCGGTTGATAATTGATCCGCCGTACCGTTGGTCGAGATGGTGATGGAACCCCCGCCAGGAACCGTGCCGAGGATTCCATCGCTTTGGACACGGATACCTTCACCGGTCACCTCGAGGGCCCAGTTGTCACCAAGGAAGGTGCCTGGAGTGAGATTCATTTGAAAGCTGGCCGGATCCCGATCCGGATTTGTCACCGTAACGATCGACTTCCAACCGCCTCCGTCCATGACGAGCGGAAAATACCGGTCGGACGAACTGACCGTTGCCGCCGGAAGCAGCGCCGCTGCCATGACGGCCGGAATGACACGCCGGACAATTAAATTGAGCATCTCGAAAAGTATAGACGAGCAAGGTTACCGCGAGATGTCGATTGAATAACAAAAAGGCCGCCTCAAATCGAAACGGCCTTCAACAACAACCCAGCGGTTTTTAGTAGCGGTAAGTATCGGGCTTGTACGGACCCTCTTGCGGAACTCCGATATACTCAGCCTGCTGCGGCGTCAGCGTCGTCAGCTTCACACCGATCTTTTCCAGATGCAAGCGCGCCACTTCCTCATCCAGATACTTCGGCAGCGTGTAAACTCCAACCTTGTATGTGTCCTTGTTCTTCCACAGATCCAGTTGAGCCAGCGTCTGATTTGCAAAACTGTTCGACATCACGAAACTCGGATGCCCCGTGGCGCAACCCAGATTCACCAGCCGCCCTTCCGCCAGCATGAAAATCGCATGACCATCGGGAAACGTGTACTTGTCCACCTGCGGCTTGATGTTCAACCGCTCCACGCCGGGCGCCTCGTTCAGCAGATCCACCTGGATCTCATTGTCGAAGTGGCCGATATTACAAACAATCGCCTGGTCCTTCATGCGCTTCATGTGTTCCAAAGTCAGGATGTCCACATTCCCGGTGCAAGTGACGTAGATGTCACCCAGCCCCAGCGTGTCTTCGACGGTGGTTACCTGGTAGCCTTCCATTGCCGCCTGCAACGCGTTGATCGGATCGATCTCGGTGACAATCACACGCGCGCCCATGCCGCCCAGCGACTGCGCCGAACCCTTACCCACATCGCCATATCCGCAGATCACCGCGACTTTGCCGGCCAGCATCACATCGGTAGCACGCTTGATTCCATCCGCCAGTGACTCGCGGCAACCGTACAGATTGTCGAACTTCGACTTAGTGACCGAATCGTTCACGTTAATTGACGGCACCAGCAGCTTTCCTTCCTGCTGCATCTTGTACAACCGGTGAACACCCGTCGTCGTCTCTTCGGAAACACCGCGCCACGCGGCCACCATCGTGTGCCAGCGGGTCGGATCCTCGGCGTAGACCTTCTTCAGCAGGGCCTTGATCACTTTCTCTTCGAGGCTGCCCGACTGAGTATCTACCCAGCGGCTGCCGTTCTCCAGCTCATAACCTTTGTGCAGCAGCAGCGTCACATCCCCGCCGTCGTCCACCACCAGCTCGGGACCCTTGCCACCCGGATGGCTCACTGCTTTATAAGTGCATTCCCAATACTCTTCCAGCGACTCGCCTTTCCAGGCGAACACCGGAACACCCGCCGCCGCAATCGCCGCCGCCGCGTGATCCTGCGTGGAGAAAATATTGCAGCTCGCCCAACGCACATCGGCGCCAAGGTCCACCAGCGTTTCAATCAACACGGCCGTCTGAATCGTCATATGCAGCGATCCGGTGATGCGCACTCCGGCCAGCGGCTTATCCGTTGCGTACTTCTTGCGGATGGACATCAGGCCGGGCATTTCGAATTCGGCGATCGAAATTTCTTTCCGGCCCCAGTCGGCCAGTTTAATGTCAGCCACCTTGTACTCGGTAGTCACGGGGGTAGTGAGGACAGTACTCATATAAGTTTGTTTGCTCCGTCAATTAGAATAACACATCAACAGATCATGATTTCTTGATACACTAATTTCACAAGTGGCGGGATTCCTAAAAGCATTGCGGCTGTTGGGCGACGAAGGCCGCGTCCGTATTCTCCGGCTGCTGGATAAAGAAGAACTCAGCGTAGCCGAGTTGCAGGAGATTCTCGGCATGGGCCAGAGCCGCATCTCCATGCAGCTCTCGCAATTGAAACAGGCCGGCTTCGTAGAGGTGCGGCGCGCCGGCCAGAAGAGCCTCTATCGCCTCGCCGCTCCCAGTGGTTCGAAGGCAATCCTCACCGAAACACTGGAACGCAGCACGTCTGAGATAGCCGCAGCCCGCCAGGACGATGGCGCTCTCGAATTAATCCTCAACAAGCGCAAGAACAAGCTTCGCGGTTACTTCGATGAACTGGCCGGCCGGTTCGGACGCAACTACGTTCCCGGCCGCAGTTGGGAAGGATTGGCTGAAGTGCTGTTGCGCCTGTTGCCGCCGCTGGTAATCGCGGATCTAGGCGCCGGTGAAGGCACCATCGCACTCCTGCTGGCCCAGCGCGCGGAGCGAGTCATCGCCGTAGACAGTTCGCCGAAGATGGTGGAATACGGCACAGGCGTGGCGCGCAGCAACGGCGTCAAGAATCTGGAATACAGGCTCGGCGATCTGGAAGAGCTTCCTATCAAAAACGCTAAAGTCGATCTGGCGCTCCTGCATCAAAGCCTGCATCACGCAATTCATCCGCAAAAAGCGATCGAGGAAGCCCGGCGCATTCTGCGGCCCGGCGGCCGCATCGTAATTCTCGATCTGGTGAAGCACGGCTTTGAGGAAGCCCGGGAACTGTATGCCGATGTCTGGCTCGGATTCTCGCAAGTGGAGCTGATGGAGATGCTGCGCAAGGCGCACTTTGAAGACATCGAAGTTTCGGTAGTCCATCGCGAACAAGAGGCGCCCCATTTTGAGACACTAATGGCTGTGGGGATTCGCCAACGATGAGAACAATAACCGTTTCACTCTTTCTGTTTGCCGTGCTTGCCAACGCCCAAACGCCGGCCGCGAATACCTACACCGGCTCGCAAGCCTGCGCCACCTGCCACACCGCCACTTTTGAGCGCTGGAAGAAAACCCGCATGGCCAATGTGGTGCAAGATCCGAAAGTACATCCGGAAGCCATCCTCCCGGATCTCTCCAAACCCGATCCGCTGCTGACCTTCAAGAAGGAAGACATCGCC
>JANYCV010000400.1 GCA_025360145.1 Acidobacteriaceae bacterium | reverse complement strand
GAATCATCACGTTTCCTGGCAGAAAAGATTTTGGGTAACGCTTTTCGTTCAATACCCACGGGCCGTTGGAGGCACTTTGCGAGAGGGTCCAACTTTTCGATTTGTCGCGCCCTGTTTGGTTCCGGCTACGCCGGGTTAGGTGGTGGGTGGGCAGAGGCCGGACGAGGGCGTCCGGCGCGGTCCAGGGGGACCGCCCCACCTGGTGATTGTTTGAGAGATTTGCATAGTTAGAGGATTGTGTAGGACTGGGGTGATTTCCAGGACTGGGGATACTTTCAGAGCTAGGGATACTTTCAGGGTTAGGGAGATTTTCAGGGCTGGGAGTTGTGCAGGGCTGGGAATACTTTCAGAGCTAGGGAGATTTCCAGGGCTGGAGAGAGATGTAGAACTGGGTAGTTCTTTAGAACAGTGGGGTTTTGCAGAGCAAGAAAGTTATGCGGAACGGGAGACTCGGTGGCCGCTTCGGTTGTGCGGATTCATACTTCGCTTGGGGGACTTCCGAAGTTTCCCATCGCGGAGGCTGTGGTGCATCGTCTTGGAATTGAGGGCGATGCGGTGGCGCATCCGAAGTTTCACGGCGGGCCACTGCAAGCTTTGCTCCTGATTACCGAAGAGGGGATTGAGGAGCTGAAGGCGATGGGCTATCCGGTCTTTCCGGGCGCGATGGGCGAGAATATCACTACACGCGGGTTGGACCGGAGGCAGATGCGGACCGGGCAGCGGTATCGCATCGGGCAGATCGTGGTTCAGTTGACGAAAGTGCGGGTTCCTTGTGCCGCGCTGAATGTCTACGGGGCATCGATCAAGGCCGCTGTTTACGACGCGCAGGTGAAGGCCGGGAACCCGGATACGGCGGTATGGGGGCTTAGCGGTTTCTATGCGTCGGTTTCCGAGGGCGGTTCCATTTGGGAGCACGATATAATTAGCCTGTTGGATCATGCCGTCTAGCTTTAAATGGTGAGCCTGCTTATTGGTAATGAACTCAATGCGAAGATCAAGTTCTTGCTTGGTTCGTCAGCGGACCCAGATGGGGCGCGCCATTATTTAGGCCGGATTTCTCAAGAACAACCTGCTGCGTTTGCACGGCTTTCCGCATCGGATGCCGCGCTTCAGATTCTGATCGCCGTCTTTTCCCATAGCCGTTTTCTTTCCGAGGAGATTTTGCAGCATCCGGATTGGGTGGAGTCGTTGGTGGCCTCCCCGGATTTGTTTCGCGTACTGTCGGCGGAAGAGTATGCGCGGAAGCTGGTGGAGTTTCTTAGCACCGATGAGAGTGAGGCTCCGCCGGCGCTGGCGCTGGCTGTGTTCCGGCGGAAGCAGTTACTGCGGATCCTGGTGCGGGATGTGCTGGAGTACGGCGAGCTTTCCGAGATTACTGAAGAAATTTCCAGTCTGGCGGATGCGATTCTCGACGTGACCTACCGGCGGATTCGCGCGGAGTTAGTGGTGCGGTTCGGCGCGCCGCGGTTCAACGGGAAAGAGTGTGGTTTTTCGGTTCTGGCGCTGGGCAAGCTGGGTGGATGCGAACTGAATTACAGCTCCGACATCGACCTGATGTTCGTTTACTCGGGTAACGGTCATACCGTTGGCGCGAAGCCGATTACTAACAAGGAATTCTTTAAGCGCGTGGCCAATCGGTACACTGACTTGCTATCTACTTACACGGCGGAGGGTATGTGTTACCGGGTGGATTTGCGGCTGCGTCCGGACGGGCGGCTGGGTGAGGTTTGCCTGTCGCTGGATGGGGCGAAGGGTTACTACCAGACTCGTGCGCGGGACTGGGAATTGCAGATGCTGATCAAGGCTCGCGTGGCTGCGGGCGAGCCGGAAGCGGGCCGGGCGCTGCTGGATGCGGTGGAGTCGAGGATCTACTCGTCGACGTTGGATTTTTCGGCAGTGGAGTCGATGTCGGCAACGCGGGAGCGGATCAGCGAGAAGCTGGCGGCGCGAGTGGCTAGTAAGCGAAGGGCCGGCGATACCGATTTGGATATCAAGCTGGCGCGGGGCGGTATTCGCGACATTGAGTTTCTGGTGCAGTGTTTGCAGCGGCTGCATGGCGGGCGGGAGCCTTGGGTGCGGCAGGGCGGAACGTTGCTGGCGCTGCTGCGGTTGCGCGATAAGGACTTGCTTTCGAATGCGGAATATTCGCGGCTGGCTTCGGCATATCAGTTCTTAAGACACCTGGAGCACCGCCTTCAAGTCGCCGACGACCGGCAGACCCACACGCTGCCATCTAGGCCGCAGGAATTGGAACTGGTGGCACGGCGGATGCCACTGGGTCAGTTGGGCCGGATGCCGTCGGCGGATAAGTTACTGCACCAGATCAACACGCATCTGGAAGAGGTGCAGGAAACCTACGACCGGGTAATTCATTC
>JANYCV010000383.1 GCA_025360145.1 Acidobacteriaceae bacterium | reverse complement strand
GCCCGGTAATCCAAGGGCCGTGGAACTCTGGGATATGTTGAAATTCGGCGGGCCCCATTCGAGCGGGTTCCGCGTAAGGGGCAGTTGATCGCCGATGCCGAGCTGCGTGCTGACGTCGGTTTTGAAGCTGGTTTCCAATTCCTCAAACGTAAGACTACGGTTCCAGCCGGCCCGAAACTCGTTGAAGATACTGGATGAAAAAATGTGCGTCTCCGATAAGCTGACGTTCTGGTTATGCCTGTTGCGCTTATAACTCCGGTCGCCGCTGCCGGGCCCGAAGTTCGGAAACAGATCACCGACGAAATCATGGTTGAAATTGTAGATGTAGCGTCCGTAGAACGCGTCCTTGTCTGAAATGTGGTAGTCGATCCGGCCGATGGCTTCGTTCGTTACATTGGCCGCCGGGCTGATTGGACCTTGAAAGTTGTTGACCAGAGCGCCATTGGTGGGCAGCGGGACCAGTTGCAGCGCCTTCAGAGATGTGGGGTTCAGATACCGGCTCATGTTGGTTGGATTCGAGAACAGGCCGGAACCGGAACCGCTCACATTCAACGGATCCTTCAGCGAGGGAAGAGCCGGGGTGATGAGTTCACTGAAATCGCCGTTGCGCATCTTAACGGTGGGTACTGTGCGCTGGCCGAATTGTCCCGTGCGGGTGCCGCGGATCCCTTCATAATTTGCAAAGAAAAACAATTTGTCCTTGCGGACGGGGCCGCCAGCACCGGAGCCGAAAGTATTGTTGCGGACCACAGGCTTATTGGAAGTGACTAGCTGATTGGAGTCGATCTGCCGCCCACGCAAGTTTTTTGCATCCATCTGGAAAGCATTCAGCTTGTCGTTCTGCAGATAGTCGTACGCGTGGCCGTGGAATTGATTTGTGCCGGATTTCGTCACCACGTTAACGGTGGCTCCGGCTGCGCCGCCGTATTCGGCCGAGTTGGAGTTGATCTGCACCTTAACTTCCTGCACCGATTCGAGCGACGGATCGAAAGCGCGGGTTCCGCCATCGAAATTCATGCCTTCGATTCCGTCGAAATAGAACTTATTCGAAATATCCGTCAAGCCGTTCACGCTGAGTGAGACGCCGTTTCGACGGACAAACCCGGAATCGCGCTGCGCCTTGCTGTTGTTGTTGACGAAGTAGGCGCCTGGTGCAAGCAGGGTTGCGGCGATGATCTGCCGGCCTGGCAAAGGAAGATCTGTAATCATCTTTTGGTCTACGGTGGTACTGATCGACGCTTCTTCCGTTTTGAGCAGCGCCTCGCGGGCGGTAATGGTCACGGTGTCCTTTACGTCCCCAACCGAAAGCGTGAGGTCGACGCGTGCCTCCTCGCTGGTGGAAACCTGCACACGTTCCGCTCGCGAGGTTTTGAATCCGGTGAGTTCGGCCGTTACAGAGTACGTCCCAAAGATCAGGAATGGCACTCGGTATGTGCCGCTTGGACCAGTCGTTACAACTTTAGAAATATTCGTGCCGGTGTTTAAAACCGTTACGTTTACGCCGGGCATTACGGATGCGCTGGCATCGCGGACCTCCCCGCTAATTGCGCCGGTAATTTCCTGAGAGCGCAGAGACTGTACCGTTAACAGCGCACAGATTACAAAAAGCGAATACCAAGGCTTCATGCTTTCTCCTTTTCAATTTGCCGCCGGACAAGGGAGAGCAAATCGTACCGGGTATTATAGCTCCCGGAGCGGGAAGGAATTTGTTTAAACATAACGTTGTCTGTATTTGCGCATCTGCTTGCCGACGGTTGGGGGCCCGGAACCGGCTCAACCGAGTTGCGCGCGTGAACTGTGTGCAGCGAATTGCTTCGAATTGCGAAACGCAGCCGATTCCAATTTCGGACACGTGGGAATTGCGGTGTGTGCCCTGCATGGGCAGAATCTTGTTGGATGAAAGGAACCAATCGGAGCCGATGACGGCAACTGTAGCGAAACGCAAGGCGTAAGCCATGAGGCGAAGCTGAAAGAAGCGTGTAGCAAACTCTCGACCATACGAACAGAAAGTGTCAGTGAGGCCGGGTGCGGGCGGCAAGCTGGCACTGCACAGCGAAGCCCAAAGCTCATCAAGGCGCATCAGGTAGAGCCAGAGCGCACGAGGGGACAGATTCTGCACTTTACCTTCTTCGATTTAGCGCAGGGGAGCGATGGTGTCCGGACTGATGGAAGCGAGTGTGGGGATACTTCCGGCTGGAGGGATGGATTCAGTGGCTTCGGCTGCGGGAAGGGAGCGTACCCTACGACGGCTCGGGTTGCGAGGCCGGATGCCGAAAGCTACTTCAGTTCGCGTGGGGCGTGGCGTCTGGCCGATATCGGCAGCGTGCAAACAACCCTGTGGACCAAGTGCTACACCGTTACGGCTTCCTCATGCCGTCGAATCTTGCAGAGATGCAAAGGCTGCCGGGTTCAGCAGCCCTATACCGAAAACCGGATGTGCGGTGGTGTGAGGTCAGAAATAGAGGCGGTGGCTGATGGTGGTGCGTAAAATGGTCGAAGCAGGAAGTTTATCAGGAGAGTCTATGCAAAACCCAAGCTGTGACATCGGGCTGATCGGTCTGGCTGTCATGGGCCAGAATCTGGTCCTCAACATAAACGACCACGGATATCGCGTGGCCGTTTTCAACCGGACCGTTTCGAAGGTCGACGAATTTATTGGCCACGAAGCCGCCGGTACGCAGGTAGTGGGTGCGCACTCTATAGAAGAACTGGCAGGTCTGTTGAAGCGCCCGCGTCGCGTGATGCTGATGGTGAAGGCCGGCGATACGGTGGATCAAATGATCGACAGCCTGTTGCCGCATCTGGAGAAGGGCGACATCATTATCGACGGGGGCAATTCGCTTTTCACCGATACGAACCGGCGGACGAAGGCTCTGGTTGAGAAGGGCATTTTGTTTATCGGGACCGGTGTTTCGGGCGGGGAAGAGGGTGCGCGATTTGGCCCTTCCATTATGCCCGGCGGGAATGCCGATGCGTGGCCGCATGTGAAGGAGATTTTTCAGTCCATCGCCGCCAAGGTGGAAGATGGATCGCCTTGTTGCGAATGGGTCGGCGAAAACGGGGCGGGGCACTACGTGAAGATGGTACACAACGGCATTGAATACGGCGATATGCAGTTGATCTGCGAAGCCTATCAACTGCTGAAGGACGGGCTAGGGCTTAGCGCGGACGAACTGCACGAAGTCTTCGCGGAATGGAACAAGGGCGAACTGGATAGTTTTCTGATTGAGATTACGGCGGAGATTCTGGCGAAGAGAGACGACGACGGATTGCCGATGCTCGATAAGATTCTGGATACCGCCGGACAGAAAGGAACGGGCAAGTGGACAGGCATCAGTGCGTTGGATCTTGGTACGCCGGTGACGCTGATTGGCGAAGCTGTGTTCGCGCGGTGCCTGTCGGCGATGAAGGATGAGCGGGTGGCGGCGTCGAAGATTCTTAACGGACCCGCGAAGCCTGATGTTCAAGACCGGAAGGCGTTCATTGAAGACGTTCGGCGGGCGCTGTACTGTTCGAAGATGATTTCTTATGCGCAGGGATACATGCTGCTACGCGAGGCTGCGAAGGACCAGGGGTGGAACCTGAACTTCGGCGGCATTGCGCTGATGTGGCGCGGAGGGTGCATTATTCGCAGCCGGTTTCTGGAAAAAATCAAGGCCGCCTATGACAAAAATCCGAAGCTTACCAACCTGCTGGTGGATGAGTTCTTCAGCAATCTGCTGAACGATTATCAGGGATCCTGGCGCAGCGCGATTATTAAGGCTATCCAGATTGGCGTACCGACGCCGGCATTCTCGACGGCGCTGTCTTTCTACGATGGTTATCGGACCGGGCGGCTGCCGGCGAATCTTTTGCAGGCGCAGCGGGACTACTTTGGCGCGCATACTTATGAGCGGGTGGATAAGCCGCGGGGCGAGTTCTTCCATACGAATTGGACGGGGCGTGGCGGCCGGGTTTCGTCCAGCACGTATAACGCTTAGTGTGGAGCGGCGTGGTGGTCGGTTCGAATCGCAAGCGCGGCGGAGTGTAAACTCTAGCGCGCTTGATCGGGAACCATTTCTCAGAGCGCCGGTGTGGATTGTTTCCGGGTGGGCGACCAGCCGCCCACCATCCTGTCAGTGCCCGCCCGGACGTCCTCCACCACGCGGATGAAGCGGCCTTCGACGATTGTGAGCGGTAAGCGCGTTTGTGTTGTATACGTGCCGGCCGGCAGGGATCGGCACTCCCCCGGTGCAGCTCGGCCGCGAATCGGGATCATGACGCCGCGACTGGCTTAGGCGAAGCTAGCGGCGGTTCGACGGACAAGAGTCCGCCTGGGAACGGTGCAGGCAAGGTGAGGGTACAAACGCCGTCAAACAGTCTCACGGGAGTACCTCATGTTAGAATCCTTCTGGTGAATCCCCGGATCTATGCGATCCTGCTTTTCGTAATCGCGTCGTGTGCGCCCGCACCGGAACGCGGCCGCGTCGATCCTCAACTTGCTTCCCGGATCGCAAGCATCAAGGCCATCGATAATCACGCCCATCCGGTTCGCCCGGCGCTCAGCGGCGAAAAGCCCGACGACGAATACGATGCTCTTCCGGTCGAATCGCTCGAAGCGCAATCCGATGCGGTCCGCGTTCGCCCCGGATCGCCGGACCTGATCGAAGCGCATCGTGCAGTGTTTGGCGGCGATAAAGCCAAAGCCGCGCGCACCTATGGCCGGGATTACGCGGTGCGCGTGCTCGACCAGTTGAATATAGAAACGATGCTCGCCAATCGAGTGGCGATTGGTCCCGTCTGCCGACGCCCTGATGTATCCTCTGTCTACCGATTCGCTCATACGCAATTCCGATCAGAAATCATTTTTCGCGCTGGAAAACAAGTGACTGAAGCGGTATTACTCCGAATCGGGAGTATCCGCGAAACCCGCCACGCTCGACGAATATCTTGACAAAGTCGTTCGCGCGACGCTCGAACGCCACAAGCAGGCGGGAGCGGTGGCCGAAAAGTTCGAGATGGCCTATCTGCGAACGCTCGACGTGGGCAATCCCTTGAAAGCCGATGCCGCGAAATACTATTCCACTGGCATTGGCGACTATAAGGCGCTTCAGGATTATATTTTTCGATTCATCGCCATAGAATCCGGACGCCTTGGCATGGCTATTCATATCCACGCGGCGGCTGGTGGAGGCGGATACTTCAACGTCGCGGGCGGCAACCCAATGTTGTTGGAGCCGCTCTTCAACGATCCGCCGCTACGTAAGACGAATTTCGTCCTGCTGCACGGCGGGTGGCCGATGAGCCGCCAGTTGACGGGGCTGCTAACCAAGCCCAACTGCTATGTCGATTTTTCCTGGCAGACCTTGATGAATTATCCACGCGATGTCTCGGAAACCATTCGCGCCTGACTGGAATACGTTCCCGAAAAAGTTCTCTACGCGACCGATGCGTATCCGTTCGCGCCGCCCGATTCAGGCTGGGAGGAAGCCGGCTACATCGCTGGCAAAACCGGCCGCGAGGCGCTCGGCATCGCGCTTACCGGAATGATGCGCGATGGCGAAATCACCCGCGAGCGCGCCCTGGAGTTGGCACGAATGGTTCTCCGCGGGAACGCGCGCAAACTATACGGCTTGCAATAGTCTTGCCACGCTTTCTCATCGGTCCCGGCGGGATCGGCGACGTGATCTGCTCTCTCCCCGGCATGGAATCCTCGCGCGCGGAGTACACCGAATTGTGGGGCTGGCGTCCGGTGCGCCCACAGATCCGTTTTGCCGGTCACACTCACGCCATCGCCCGCACAGGTTTCGATCTGGTTGACAGCGAACGCGCCTCTGGGCACCAGGATCTCGTATGGTCAAAGCTTGTCGCCTGGCTGGAGCGATAGAGGCGTTCGGGGCTTTTATCGGGGAGTTCGGTAATCTCGCGAGTTAGCACGTATTTGGAACCGGTTAGCGCCGATAAGTCCTGGATGACGGGGCATACGGAAGTTATCGCGCGGCCGGCCAACAAGGCGGGGCGGGAGCTATTCGCGGGTCCGCCAAAAGTCTCGGCGGCCACGCGTCTCAGGAGCCGTGCGCGGACAGGGCAAAGCCTTCGTAGCCCTTTTCCGCAACCTCATTGCATTTTTCGCTATAGGCTCCGAACCCTCCGATGTAAGGCATGAAGACCCGCGGTTTGCCGGGAACGTTCGCACCCATATACCAGGATTTGGCCTGGGGAAACAGTGTGTAATTTGCTGCCTCGTTGACGTGCGCGACCCATTCGTTTTC
>JANYCV010000379.1 GCA_025360145.1 Acidobacteriaceae bacterium | reverse complement strand
TCCAGGACCGCCAAAAGCATTCACGGCCAGCTTTTTCTGTTGCACAAGCGCCGTATCCAGACGGGAAGAACGGCCATCGGAGAGAATGCTGCCGAGCGTAGCATAGACCGCGTGGTCCGGGTCGTCTGTGCCCGGCTTGTGATAGCCCAGGATGAAAAGCCGTTGCGCGTTGAGCCGAACCGTCACGCGGCGTTCAAATTCCTGCGGCGGTTCCACGGTGCGCACCGGCTCCGGCTTCGGTGCCGTGGGAATGCGGCCGAAATACGTTTCGGCCAGCCGTTTCATCTCCTTCGGGTCCACGTCGCCAACGATACTGACGATCATGTTGCTGGGCTGATAGTAAGTCTTAAAGAAGTCCACGGCGTCTTTCCGGGTAAGGTTTTGCAGGTCGCTCATGTGGCCGATGGTCGGTTGGCCGTATGGATGAGCCTTGTAGGCGACGGCAAGGAATTCTTCCACCGCTTTCCCAATAGGGTTGCTGTCGGTGCGCATCCGGCGCTCCTCCATCACCACATCGCGCTCTTTGTAGAATTCGCGGAAAACGGGATCGCGGAACCGTTCGGATTCCAGGAAGAACCAAAGCTCGGCGGAGTTCGAAGGAAGGCTGAAGAAATAGTCTGTCTTGTCGCTGGCGGTGGATGCATTCAGGCCGCGTCCACCCGCCTGTTCGATGGCCGTACCAAACTCGTTGCTGACTACAAACTGCCCGGCGGTGTCCTGCGCGGCTTTGAACTCGCTTTCCAGCTTCTTTATCGCCTCCGGGCCGGCGCTTCTGCCTTTGTCGCGCTCCCGTTGCAGGGATTTGAACGCGGCGTCCACCCGATCCAGGGAGTTCTTCTCTTCGGAGTAATTCTTGGTGCCGATGGTGGATGTGCCCTTGAACGCCATGTGTTCAAACATGTGGGCGAGCCCGGTGAGCCCCGTCTTTTCCTGGGCCGATCCGGCGTCGACATACGTGTAGAACGAAGCCACCGGGGCCTGATGGCGCTCCAGCACGATAAACTTCATTCCGTTCGCGAGCGTGAATTCGGAGATGCGGGACTGCACCTGTTGGAACGATTCCTGCGCCGGGGCAGCGAACGTGACTGCGAGCGCAAGGGCAAAACTTCGGATTGGCGTGGAGAATGGCATCATAATGTGCAACTTTGGCTGAAATTCCAGTATACCGGGCGGCGTAGGCGCGAAGGATGGCAAGTCCAAAGTTCCTTAAAGATCCATCGATTCTGCCGATAAGAACGAGTAATGGTCTCTTTACTCAAACATGTTTCCGACCTTGATCGGTACGAGAGTATCCAAAAGGCATCGCTCGGCGGATATGCGGCGGCGATCGAATACATCGCCCAATACGCCGTGGATGTAGATCCGTTGATCACCGAAAAACATCGGGAGTATCTCCGGATGCTTCGAGTTCGAGTGATGGATGCACAGACTCCCGAAGCTCTTTTGGAGACTCAGCCCGTGCTCCAGTCGGAACTTCGCGACTACCGTGACAAGTGTGGAATCCACTTGACCGGGCTACGGCAGGAATTTACGTCCGCGCTAGTGTCCCTGCAGGACGTGATGAGTACATTCTGTTTGTCGGGGAAAGATCAGGAAAAGCAGCTAAAGGAAGAATTGAACACGCTTGAGACACTGGCGGCGTCTAATGACCCGGACGTGTTGCGGCGTGGAGTCCAATCGGCGGTCAGAGCAATTGCCGAATGTGTCGAACAAATGAAGCGGCAAAACGACATTGTGGTCGCCCAATTCAGAGATGAAATCCGGACGATGCAGCTTCTCGCGGAGGCAGCCGAGGCCAGCGCGGCGCTCGATCCCGCAACCGGCGCCCTGAAGCGCAGCGAATTCGAGACCCGGGTCCGGCGGGCTGTTCTCCGGGATGGACCTGTCTGCCTGGTGATTGTGAAAACCGGCAATCTCCGCGACGTCCAAAGCCGGCACGGTAAGCATCTCGCGGGCGAAGCACTCGCGGGGTTGTACCGGCGCATTCGAGAGGAGTTTGGAGAGAAGGTCGACATTGGACACTGGAGCGACGATACGTTCATGATCATGCTGCTATCCACCAAGCCGGACGCCCTCAAGCGGACCAGAGACCTGCGCCATCGCGTCACAGCGCCGTATGTCTGCGTAGAAGACGGGCACCGCTACACGCTGCATCTGAAGTTCGATATCGGGATAGCGGACTTCCATGCCTCTGAAGATAGCGATCGCTTCTTTGCAAAAGCCGAGTTGCTCCGCGAATCTATGGGTTGATGATTTGGCGTCCCCAGCGGGTTTCGAACCCGCGTTACCGCCGTGAAAGGGCGATGTCCTAGGCCACTAGACGATGGGGACGGCTGGGCAGGAAGAAGCTACCTCTCTACTGTAGCTTCCCAGTCGAGAACGAGTCAACTTTTACTGTACAAATTGCAACAAACGTGGAACAGGCCGCGCCTACCGAGACCGCGGCCCGAATAAACTACAGAGTTTTCAAATAGGCCAGCAGGTTGGCCTTTTCATCGTCGGCCAGCATATCCGCGTAGGCGGGCATGCCATTTCCACCGGCGTTGATGATCGCTTTTACGTTTGCCTCAGTGGGCTTCTTGCCGTTCTTCAGCTTGTCCTTTTGGAACAATCCCTTCAGGCCCGGCCCCATCTTTTTTTCGTCGGAATCCGCGTTGTGGCAGACGCCGCATTGGTCGAAAACTTCTTTCCCTTTCTCCACATCTCCATCGGCGGCTTTGCTCACCACCGGATTCGCGACGAGCGCGAGTGCGAGAATGCCAGCTCCAAAAAACCCTGAAATAGTTTGTCTCATCGTTTGCTCCATACTGAATAGTTTACAATCTTCCATTGCAGCCCGTCATTATCCTGTTTGCCAAAGCCCCGATTCCCGGAAGAGTCAAGACCCGTCTACAACCCCCGCTCTCCCCTGCCGAAGCGGCCGGACTTCACGAAGCCTTCGTCTGGGATATGATCCATCGCCTGCAATCGTTTACTCGCGCCAGCCTCGAACTCCATACCGACATTCCTACGGATGCGTGGGTAGCCACGGGAGTTGCACAACGGTTGCAATCAGAGGGCGATTTGCAATTAAAAATGCTTCACGCGCTGGATCAGGCTCTTCGCCGGGGGCATGCCCGAGCCATCATCGTCGGCACCGACGCGCCCACGCTTCCCCTCGCGCATCTGGAGCAATTGCTTGCCTCCGATGCCGATGTGTCGCTTGGCCCTACCGACGACGGAGGCTACTATGCGATCGCATGCCGGACAACGCACCCGGCGATGTTCGACGGCGTGACGTGGAGCGGTCCGTTGACGCTGGAACACACGGTGCGGGCTATCGAGCGAGCCGGCCTGAGTGTCGAACTCGGGTCCCGCTGGTTCGATGTGGATGAGCCGGCGGACCTGGAACGGCTGGCGGCGTCTCCGGATCTGCCCGCACGGACAGCACGCTGGTTTCGAGAGCGCAAGATAAAACAGCAATAACCGTCCGCACGGCATCCCACATACTGACAATATGCGCATTCTCCTTTTCTGCGGCAAGGGCGGCGTTGGCAAAACCAGCCTTGCGGCGGCTACCGGTGTACGGCTGGCCGAGCTTGGCAAGCGCACCCTGGTGATGAGCGTCGATCCCGCCCATAGCCTCGCCGACTCGTTCGATATCGGCGCTGGCCTGTTTCATGGGCAGACCGCCGACCCATACCGCATCAGCGAGAATCTCGACATTCAAGAAGTGAATATCCAGCGGGAGATCAAGAAACACTGGACCGAAATTTCTACTTACATCACCTCGATCTTGCGCACCACCGGCATCAGCGGTGTGGAAGCGGAAGAACTCGCGATCCTGCCCGGCATGGAAGAGCTGAGCGCCATGATGTACGTGAATCAGTACCGGCGCGAGGGCCGGTACGATGTCATGATTTTGGATTGCGCCCCAACGGCGGAGTCGCTGCGGTTCGTCAGTATGCCGACCACGCTCGATTGGTACATGAAGCACGTCTTCCCGTTTCAGCGGACCGTCATGAAAGCGGTGCGGCCGCTGGCGAACCGCATCTCCCCGGTGGAGTTGCCGCCCGATACCTACTTCGGCAACATGCTGGACCTGTTCAAAAAGCTGGAGGGCATCGATGTTCTGCTGGAAGATCCGCGGATCACCAGCGTCCGGCTGGTGACAAATGCGGAGCGGATGGTGCTGCGGGAAACGCAGCGGGCTTACGTCTATTTCTCGCTGCATGGTCTGACGGTGGACGGCATTCTTGTTAACCGGGTGCTGCCCGAACAGATCAGTGACCCATTCTTCCAGGAGTGGCGCGTATCGCAGCAGCAAATCCTGCAGGAGATGGACGCCTACTTCGCACCGCTCCAACCGCGGCGTGTTCCGCTGTTCACGCACGAGGTTTCCGGGCTGGAGCGTCTGCGGGAGTTATCCAAGGTGCTGTATGCTGAGGGCGAGGACCCTTCGCTGGTGACTCGCACGGAACGGCCCTACCGGTTTGAGAAAATCGACGGCCGGTATGAGGTTCATCTGACGATGCCGTTTGCTGCCAAGGGCGAAATCGGGCTGTTCAAGAAGGCGGATGAACTGGTGGTGGAAGTGGGCACTTTGCGGCGTCATATTGGATTGCCGACGTCAATGGCGGCGTTGTCGCCAGCGCGGGCCCGTTTGACGGATAGGACACTGATCATTGAGATGAAGGAGACGCCATGAACGAATCGGCTGCAAATCAACAGCACCATTGCATTTGTGAGGATATAGCCAACATGATGCGGAGTTTCGGGCCCTCCGAATCGGTCGTGGAGCATTTCCGCACCGCTCGCATCGAGGTGCTGAAAGGCATCCGGCAGATGATTGACGAACGCATCGAACAAACACAGAAAAAGGAAGCGAAAGGCACCAGTTTCGGGGTCGAATAAACATGGCTGATTCAGTGAAAGAGGGCGCTGAGGCGCCCGCGATCGAACTGCAAACCGACGACGAGAAAACTTTTCACTTGAGGGCGCAGACCGGCAGGAACGTGGTGCTCTACTTCTATCCGAAAGCGGACACGCCCGGTTGCACCATTGAGGCCCATGAGTTTAACGATGCCCTGAAGAAGTTTGCAAAGTTCGATGCTGACGTGTACGGTATCTCGCCGGATGCTCCCAAGGCGCAGGCCAAGTTTAAAGGCAAATGCGACTTGCAGTTTCCGCTGCTGTGCGATGTGGAACATAAAGTGGCCGAAGCCTACGGCGTGTGGGGCGAAAAGAGCATGTACGGCAAGAAGTATATGGGTGTGGAGCGCACCACATTCCTCATCGGGAAAGACGGCAGGATTGCGAAGGTGTTCTCAAAGGTGAAACCCGCCGGACACGCCGCGGAAGTTCTGGAAGCTCTGGCGGCACTGTAGTCTAATGCTGCCGCGGTGCTTTGTTCTGGGCATTGCGCTGGCTCTGCTTGCCGAGGCGCAGACACAGGTAAAACAGGGCGAGGTGTTGCGGGTTACCTCCGGTGGCAGCACCGCGCAGGTTCTCGAAAAAACCATTCGACTGTTTCCGCAACCGGGAAGCCGGAACCTTGGGCTGATGCCGATTTCGGTGACGCAGGCACCGGGGAAGTACACGGTGATCGTCCGGGATTCACACGGCTCAAAAGTGGGGGACATCCCCATCGAAGTGGTGGACGCACGCTATCCCCGGCAAAATATCGCCGCCAGTAAAGCCATGAAATCGCTGACGCCGCTACCCGGTGAAATGGAAGCAGTGCGGGCATTGAACAACACCGTTTCCGAAAAGCGAATGTGGGTGGAGCCGTTCCAAACGCCAACTTCGGACTGCATGAATTCGCTGTTTGGCGTGATGCGCTATCACAACGGAAAACCCACCGGGAACTTCCATCGCGGCGTGGATTTGCGATCGCCCATGGGACGCCCGGTGCATGCCATCTCGCCTGGAATTGTAAGGATCTCTCAGATGTTCCGCCTCCACGGCGGCATGATCGGGATCGATCATGGACAGGGCATGGCGTCCACTTACCTGCATATGTCGAAGCTGGCGGTTCCGGAAGGCACGGTGGTAAAGGCGGGCGATGTGGTCGGCTACGTCGGGGCCACGGGCTTCGCCACCGGGCCGCATCTGCACTGGGGGCTATATGTGAATGGAGTCCCGGTGAACCCCAGCCAGTGGATTCCCGGTGTCCCGCGCTGCCAGTAAGCTGCAACTCCTCAACCGTGGCTCCGGCTCCGCCGCTGGGCTGAAACCGTTCAACTGTACACTGCTCGTGTTGATCTTCCTTCCGCCCTGCTCTGTAATTGTTCAAGACTTTTGTGTCTCACTCATGTTGGCACAGAGGGCCTGACGGGAAAACGGCTGGCACCGGTGCCCCGCGGTCTGGTTGATTTCCCGCATAATAATGTTATACAGTTTGTATAGCGATGCGGTTTGAATGGGACGGTGAAAAGAACCGGATCAACCAACAAAAGCACGGTGGCCTCGCTTTCGAGAGCGCGGCGCTTGTTTTCGACGATCCGCAGGCAATCTTCCGCAAGGACCGCATCGTGGTGGGCGAACAGCGGTGGCACGCCATAGGATCCGCAACGGGCGCGGTCCTGCTGGTTGTACACGCGTATCGCAAGGAGAATGAACATGACAAAGAAGAAACCATACGCATCATCCCGGCCCGCGAAGCTAATAAGCGTGAGCGCCGAATCTATATTCAGCAAGCCGGCGAATAAAGAGCAGAAGGCCGTCTTGTCCGGGATCGCGAAGCGGCAGGCTAGGGGAGATGATTCCGGCATTGATTACTCGGGCATCCCTTCCCTGAGCGACGAGCAATTGGCGCAATTTCGTCGCGCTCCGAAGGTGCTGGTGGCCGCTCGCATCGACCAGGAAGTTTACGACTGGCTTATGCAGTACGGCAAAGGTTACTCGACCAGGATCAATGGTATCCTGCGTGCCGTTATGGAGAGGTCTCGGGTGTAGCCAGAGTCGATTCCCGGCGTCCCGCGCTGCCAGTAAGCTGCAACCGTAACGCCGCCTTCCTGTGCGAGTCCTGAGGCATCGGAAAATCTTTCCATCCGATGAGGACCAGCCTCGCGTTCGCTCGCCATTCGCCGGATGGGGCAGGCTAAAGCGGTGGATATCGTAATGAAATCCGGAATCACGGAGAGGATTTGGACCATCGCCGAACTATCACAATAGGAGACTTGATACGATAGACGGATTGAACAAACTCTACTACGGCGACAATCTTCCCGTCCTTCGCGCCGAGATCCCTAATCAGAGCGTGGATCTGGTCTATCTAG
>JANYCV010000333.1 GCA_025360145.1 Acidobacteriaceae bacterium | reverse complement strand
TGGTGGACGCCGGGCTCTACGGGCTGGCGCACAGCGTGCGGGATAAGCCGGTGGATGCCGAGCTGATTGCATCCATGAAGAAGCATGGGGCCTGGCAGCAAGCGGCTACGCTGACGCGGGAGATCTCCGTTTTCATCTACGCGACGCCACAGGCGTTCTATGACGATCCGTTTTTCTCGCGCTCGGTTTCGCCGAAGGTGATTGCCACGCTGAAGAGCCCGGAGTATCAGAAAGGGGTCAAGGCCGATCACGACTTTGCGCGGTTGCCGGAGTTTCTGGAGACCGCGAAGAAGAATCTGAAGAAGCTGGTGGATTCCGGTGTGAAGGTTGGCTTCGGTACCGATACGGGCCCGCCAGCGCGCTTCCCCGGCTACTTTGAGCATTGGGAAATGGAGCTGATGGTGGAGGCTGGTTTGACGCCGATGCAGGTGATTCAGATTGCCAGCAAGAACTCCGCCGAGTTTCTGAACGTCGCGAAAGATTTCGGCACGCTTGAGAAAGGCAAGTGGGCGGACCTGATTGTTTTGGCCAAGAATCCGCTGGACAACATCAAGAACACGCGGACTATCGAGACGGTATTGATTGCAGGTAATAAGGCGAATTAAATGAGAATCCCAACGTTTGTGATTGCTGGTGGAGCTGCCCTCACCCTATTTTGCTGCTGGGCAGTGGCGCAACAAGGCGGACAACAGCGGCCGAAAGAAGAGGCCAGTTGGGCTCCGAAGCCGCTGGCGAAGACGGTGTGGAAGGCGCCGATGAAGCCGCATACGAAGCTTGCGGACGTGAAGGCGGGGCACAAAGGAAAAGCATCGTGGCGGCAAGTGATTGTTGACGACGATCACTTGAAGGCGGAGTACATCGCCATGGCTCCTGGGGAGAAAGTGGGCCGGCGCTTCCATCCGGATACGCGTGAATGGTGGGTGATTATGGCCGGTGAGGTGCGGTTCGAAATCGAGGGACAGGAGCCGTTCACCGCAACGAAGGGATCGATGGTGCAGGTGCCGATGCAGACCATCTATTCGATGGAAGCGGTGGGCGACAAGCCGGCGCTGCGGTTCGAAGTGAATATCGCAAAGGCCCACACGCTGTATCCGAAAGATGTGCAGCCCCCGAAGATGGCGGGTCTGGAATGGATTCCGGTGGTGCTGGGCCGCAAGCCGATGGGTTACAACCTGACGAACAAGGCGCACATCAACTACTACGAGCTGACGAAAGATGCGAGCTATAAGGGCAGCCGGTTCGTGCATGACGATCGCGCGGTTTCCAACATCATCTACGGGTCTGAAAAGAATCTGCCGCCGCGGAATCCGAAGGACAGGGGACACTTCCATCCGGAATGCGCGGAGTTCTGGCTGATTCTGGAAGGGGAGATCAGCTATCCGATGGAGTACGCGGGTGAGATTATTGCCACGGAAGGCGATGTGGTTTACGCGCCTCCTTATACATTCCACGCGCCGCGTTTTCATGGGGATAAACCGTCGTGCAGGCTGGCGATGAACGGGTATACGAATATTGCGCACTTGAGAGACTCGGTAGCGCATTGACTATTCAGCGCCCGACGCGGGTACGGCACGTTGTCCTTTGGCTGACCGTGGCGGCGTACATGATCACGTACATGGATCGTGTGGTGATCTCCTCTTCCGTTCCCAGCTTGCGGGAAGAGTTCGGCTTCTCGATGGTGACGGTTGGGTGGATTCTGAGCGCGTTCCGTTGGGGCTACGCGCTGTTCCAACTGCCCGGCGGATGGCTGGGCGACCGGTTTGGGCCGCGCCGCGCGCTGACGTGGATTGTGGTGTGGTGGAGCGTGTTCACATCGGCCACCGCGTTGAGCTGGAACTTCGCATCGATGGCCACGTTCCGCTTCCTCTTCGGGGTTGGGGAGGCGGGGGCGTTTCCGACTGCGACGCGGTCGCTATCGAGATGGATTCTTCCATCCGAGCGCGGCTTTGCGCAGGGCATCACCCATGCCGGTTCGCGCCTGGGCGCGGCGATGACGCCGCCGATTGTGGTGTGGATCATCAGCGTGTACGGATGGCGAGCGGCATTCGTGGTGTTCGGCACGCTGGGCATTGCCTGGGCGGCTGTGTGGTTCTGGTATTACCGCGATTCGCCGGAGCAACATTCCAGCGTGAACGCGGCTGAGCTGGATCTGATCCATTCGTCAATGGGCGGACCGAGGCCGAACATTTCAAAGCCGGTTCCGTGGAAGAAGATTCTGTCGAGCCGGACGCTTTGGTATCTGTCGGCAATGTACTTCTTCTATGGGTACTGCCTATCGGTCTATCTGGATTGGTTTCCGACGTATTTGAACTCGTACCGCCATTTCAGCCTGAAGCAGATGGGTTTTTACGCAAGTCTGCCGTTGCTTGCCGGGACGGCCGGCGATCTGATGGGGGGCGTTTGTTCGGACTGGTGGTTGAAGCGCACCGGCGACATCAAGTTGGCGCGGCGCGGTGTGGCGGTGAGCGGATTTCTGTTGGCGGCGGCCGGCATCATTCCGGCTACGTTGACGATGAACTCGGTGTATTGTGTTTACTTCAGTTGCATCGCGGTGTTCGGGCTGGAGTTGACGGTGGGAGTATCGTGGGCGCTGCCGCTGGATATTGGCGGGGATTTCGCCGGGTCGGTGTCGGCGGTGATGAATACGTGCGGTAATATAGGAGGCGCAATATCTCCTACGCTGCTGGCGTATCTGGTGAGTCGTTTTGGCTGGAACGTTCCATTCCTTGTGGCTGCGGGCGTGTGCTTGGCCGCCGCCGCTCTATTCTGTAAAATTGATGCTAGCCGGCAAATCTTTGCGGAGGGTACATGACAATCAATCCTAAGAAATGCGTAGCGTGCGGAAACTGCACCTACGTCTGCCCGATGGGCGCTATCT
>JANYCV010000322.1 GCA_025360145.1 Acidobacteriaceae bacterium | reverse complement strand
GCCAAAACACTCCTCTCTCATCTAAACGTGAACGCTTACGAGGAAGCAGACGTCTTAATACAGTTGATATCGGCGCACGGAGCCGAGGCACGACTGGACCCACGTGTTAAAGCTCAAGCTGATGCTCTTATGAAGCGCATGACCGGTAAAGCACTAGAAGTTTTGAAGATGAAAGTGTGAAGATCACCCAATGCTTCTATCGTGGCGAGGGTTATGTGTAAACAATTCATCACGGCACGACTAAAGGCCCCGTCTAGAGCTGACTGGCAGGACGGTGAATATGGGCAGTGGAGGAACCATCCGGGGTACTTCCTCGTCAATTACACCGTTGCTGCACAAAACAGTTTTGGAGTAAAGCTTCGTAACAGCTACCAGTGCCAAGTCAGTTGTTTGACTGAAGATATTTGCGAAGTCGAAAAAATGCAATAAAGTTCAGTGAACTGAAAGGCGCACTTTAATTTTGAATGGAACGCGCTGCAGACAGTCTCAGAAAACTCGTCAACGAATCGCTTGCCTTGGAGATTGAGGCAGCGAAAGACGCGGGTGCCGTAGCATTCATGGCGCGGGCGCTGGTGCAGGCAACTGTGCCCCATAAGAGGGTTGACGATATTCGCTTCATACGAATCGATGGCGCCCTTCATCTAGAGATGGTGGCCCTGCAATCAGACATCGGACTTCCGTATGGGAATGTTCCACGGTTGCTGATGGCCTGGGTTTCGACTGAAGCAGTACGAACTAAGTCACCTGTCCTGGTCCTAGTTTGACCCGTTTACGCCTCTCAGGAAGTCTTCGTACCGCTGATCACCCTCTGAATCTGCCGCTCAATGACCGTGCGCGTTTCCGCCGGCAGCAGGTTCTTGCACGGCAGCGCCTTCCATGCCTCCGCCGTGCGCTCCGCGGTTTCGCGCACGATCGCCCAAACTGGATTCATCGGCAGGCGCGCGGCGCCGGCAAAGCGCCTCACCTGATCGAGCGTGATCTCATTGAGACTGCGGCTTCCGCCAAACGTTAGAGCGAGGCTGTCGCCGGGGATATAGGGCAACGTCGCGACAAAATCGTATGCCGGTGAAAGTACCGGCGTGCGGCCGTCCGGATAGAGCAGCGACCAGTTCTTGAGATGCATGTCGGCATTGCCGATCAGCACCGAGAAAACGAGGCGGCGCACGAACTCGTAAGTGCCCGTGTCGCCCGTTTCCGCCCATAGCACCGAGGCGATATTGGCGTAGCTGCGCGAGCCGTATTTGTCGTCCGGGAACAGGCCGAACACCTGCGCGAAATCTTCCATATGGATGCGGCGGCCTCCGGCGGCGCGGTCGAACCGCTCGACGGCCAGCGCCTGCCCACCCATTCGCGCTGCATCGGGCGGCAACCCCTGGATATCGGCGACGCGAACCAGCCGGATCGCCGGAACCTGGATGCCGACAGCCCGCGCCAGCTCCAGCATGACGTATTCGTTTTCAGGGACGGCGGCAAACTGCATGGACGGCAGCTTCACGATCCACGATCCGCCGACGCCGTGCGCCGGGATGGTCAGACCGCCCGAAGTCTCCATGACACCGGAGAATTTCAGTTGCACTCCTGCCAGTGAGAAACGCAGGACGCCTTTCTGCTGCTGATCTTCGTCTTGATGATCGTCAGGCCGATCGTCGTGTCCCAAGCCGCCCGTGTCCATCGGCTTCACCGTAACCGCACCGGGGAGATCAGCGCCCAGTATGGCCATGAGGAAGAACTCCCGCTCCGGCTTCACCCCCGCCTTCTCGGCAAGATAGGTCCGCAGCGGCCCTTCCGGCAGCAGGTTCGAAAAGAACGGCGGCAGACGGCGGCCTACCGCGCGAACGGCGGTGACCAGCCCGCCCGCCTGTCCTTTATAGGCGAGGCTCAGGGTCGGGCGGTTCGGATCATCGACGTAGTCCTGCTCGAACGCGAACAGGTGACGGTCTCCCGCCAGCCGGTTGATGATGCCGATCCGGCGGTCTTCAAGGTAAACCCCGAGCGCAGTGACCTTTGCCAGTTCAGGATTCATCGCGCTTCTCCGGGTCGTCGGTGGCGTACAGCGGACGTTCCCCGTCGCCAGTGTGATTTTGGTCGCGGATCAGGGACTGGGCGGCGGGAACCAGCGACCGCGGAACCAGTAGCAGGTCGTAATCCAGCACGCGCACCAGATCGAGCAGCGTGTTGAAGCGGGGCGCCACCTTGCCGGTTTCGATCCCGGAGATGTGAACTTGCGGCAAGCCGACGCGCCGTCCCAGTTCGACCTGGCTCCATCCGCGCTTCTGCCTCGCCGCCACGAGATCGCGGAGTATGTCTTCCGGTAGCCCGTTCAGGCGGGTGCTCTTGATATGCGAAGGCATATGGAGATCTACTGCTGATATAGCATTACATATCGAATGCGGGTTGTCAATATGTGAAACTATATCGAGATCACCTACTGATATAGCTTTCTATATCGAGAGGTTTGTCAGTTCCACGTAGCAAACATCGCAACACCGGCGCCGGTCATCACAGCAACGGTAATCCAACCGAGCACAGTGAGCCACAAGGGGTTTCGCCGATCTCCCATCACGCTTTCGCTGCCGGTTAGTAAAACTACGATGACGACCAGCGGCGGCGCAAGCACGCCGTTCAGCACTGCCGACCAGAACAGCATCGACACGGCGTTGAAACCTGCGTAGTCAAGACCGAGCCCCAGCAAGAGTCCGGCAGCGATGACGGCATAGAATCCGCGTGCGAGTCCCGGCTTCTCGGCTAGCGATCCGCGCCATTGCGCAGCCTCGGAAATGGCATAGGCACTGGATCCGGCAAGCACAGGAACGCCAAGCATGCCCGCGCCGATCAGCCCCAGGCTGAAAAGCCAATACGCGCCGGCGCCGGCGAGAGGGCGAAGTGCGCTGGCAGCCTGTTCCGCTGTGGTGATGGTAGTCTGCCCGTGAGCATGAAGCGTGGCCGCCGTGGTCAAGATGATGAAGTACATGATGAGGTTCGAGAACAGCATGCCGGTCACCACATCGTTTCTGGATTTCCGCAGCTCCGCATCCGTTGCGCCTTGCCGTTCTTCCATGCTGGTGCGCCCCTGTTTCCGCTCCTCCTCTACTTCCTGCGATGCCTGCCAGAAAAATAAGTAGGGCGAGATGGTGGTTCCGAATATGCCAACCAGTGTGGCCCAGTACATACTCGACATTTCGACGCGAGGCAGGAAAGTGGAACGAAGAATTGCCGCCCAATCCGGCTTAGACACAAACGCAGCCAGCACGTAGGCGAACAGGATTAGCGTGAGCCACTTGAAGATTTTCGCGATTGTGTAATAAGACGACCAGATGAGGAAGGAGCCAAGCAGACCAGCGTAGACGGGAATCCAGAACAGGCTGCTGATTCCAGTGACCATCTCCGTCACGTTCCCCATGCCGCCGAGGTCAGCGCCGATATTGACTGTATTGGCGGTGACCAGCAGCAAGCACGCGCCCCAAAGAATCCACTTCGAGTAACGGGCACGAATCACGCCGGCGAGTCCCTGGCCGGTCACCATGCCAAGGCGCGCACACATCAATTGCACGGCGGTCATCAGCGGGAAGGAGAATAGAGCGGTCCACAGCAGCGTATAGCCAAACGCGGCTCCGGTGACCGAGTAGGTGGAAATTCCAGAGGGATCGTCATCGGCCGCGCCCGTGATCAGACCCGGCCCGAGACGGCCGAAGAAACGACGGAAACGGCGCTTTACAATGCGGCGCGATCCGTGTTTAGCAGGCACCTCAGTATCGGGGAACTGACGAATCGACGTCGGTGCTCCAACGCTCTATCCCGCCCGACATGCTCTGGCAGTCCGTCACGCCCTGTTGGCGGAGCCAGTTCACCACGGAGAGGCTCCGCATTCCGTGGTGACAGAAGATGATCAATACGCCTCCGTCCGCCTTGTGCTCGATCTGTTGCAGAGCCGCCGGAACAGTATTCATCGGAATGAGTTCACTGTTTGCGATCCGGGCTATCTGGTGCTCGAACGGCTCGCGAACATCGATCAACTGCAGCACTTCGCCAGCGTCGAGGCGGTGCTTGACGTCGTTTGCGGTAGTTTCGAGAGGGAGTTCCACTTTCGAAGTTTACCAGCATCTTCCGGCAGAGCGATCAGTACTCTACGCGGCGCTTCTTGTGTGTGGCCCTGTCATAGACAAATCCACCGCCTCCGCCGATTAGCGCGCCAATGCCTGCACCTTTTCCGCCGCCCGCCAATGCGCCGATGGCCGCTCCCACCCCGGCAGTGCCAAGCACGATGGCGGCCGAATTCTTCTTAGAGCGCTGCGTAACTACGGTCCTGGGTCCGGAGTTCGAGACTACTCGTTGAGACTCACGGCTGACCCGTTGAGGCTCACGGTCGGCGATCTGCTGCTCGCGGATTACCTCGCGGGACACATCGCGAACAACCACCGGGCGGCGCGCCGCGGAGAAGTTTCTATGGTCTGACACCCGTTCATAAGACTCTGCGTCAGATGGCGGAGATATCTCCGTTGGAATCGTATAGGCTTGGGCGGCCACCGGTTCATTCTGGCGGCTGCACCCGGCGACGAAAAGGGTGGAGATCGCCGCAAAACCAAGAATCGAAAGATTGAAATTCATGTTGCCGTCCTCCTGTTCGGGTAGACTCTTCCCGGACCAATAAGTTCCATAATTGTACAGGCGACTGATTTCCAGCGGGTTTCCGGAAGATGGGTGGAATTCGGCCTATCTCCTTTATTTTAATAGATTTACCTGCCAGAAGAGCACCGCATTTGATTCACATTTTCAATAGTTTATGAGATACTTATTAGAGAGAGTGAAACGCTAACCGCATGACGCAGTTGAACGAGGCAATCGCCCGCTACCACAAGCTACTGGACAGTGAAGCACACAGGGATCTGGCGTGGGCAGTTGAGCTTGAAGAGAAAATGAATGAGCAGCGGCTCACTATCGCCGGTCGGCCTATCTCTCCGGTTTTGCGCCCGCATTTCGTCTCTCAGCGTCAATACGCCAACTTAGTGAAGGCTGCGGAAGCGCTTTATTCAGCCATCGACCGGGTTGAAAAGATCACGCTATCTACCCCTTCCTTGATGTCGCGGATGGAGATGTTGCCAGCCGAAAAGATGTTGGCGTCGGTAAATCCAGGTTACCCGTATATGGCCGTCACTTCGCTGCTGGATACGCACCTGAACAACGGTTCGCTCCGCTTTGTGGGATACAGCGCGGATACGCCGGCCGGCGTGGTTTACGGGGAAGCGCTAAACAATCTGTTCTACGACTCCGAGCCGGTGAAGGAGTTCCGCAAGAAATACAAGCTTTCGAAGTTGGGCGGAACCAAGCCACTGCTGCAGTCGCTGTTAAAAGCGTATAAGGAATATGGCGGCAAGAAGTCGCCGAATATTGCGATTCTGGAATTCCGGCAGCCGTTTCAGGCGTCTGAATCCAGCGAATATCAATTGCTCACGGAATTGTTCCGGCGCGAGAATCACCCTACGGAAGTTATCGCACCGGATCAATTGGAATATCGCAATGGCGTGCTGCGCAAGGGCGATTTCAAGATCGACCTGATTTACCGGCGGGTAAAGGTTTCCGAGTTTCTGGTTCGCTTCGATCTAACGCATCCGCTGGTGCGTGCCTACCGCGAGGGTGCGGTTTGCGTGGTAAATAGTTTCCGGTCGGAACTGGCACAGAAGAAGGCCATCTTCGACCTGCTTACCGATGAGACGATGACTGCCGGTTTTCCTGCCGCGGAGCGCAAGGCAATTCGCGATTACATTCCGTGGACCCGCGTGGTGGGCGCCAGAAAGACGATATACCGCGACAAAACGGTGGATCTGCTGCCATTCATTCTGGCAAATCGGGAAAAGCTGGTATTGAAACCGAACGACGATTCCGGAGACCGCAATTCCTTCCGCGGCACGGAATTGGACGATAGCGCCTGGCAACGGGCGCTGAAGGTTGCCTCCCGCACATCCTATGTAGTTCAGGAAGTGGTGGAGCCGGTGACGGCGTTATTCCCAATGCATCGGAACGGGCGAGTGGAGATGCAGGAAATGCAGGTGGACGTGCACCCGCACTCGTTTCTGGGCCACGTGAATGGCTGTTCCACTTGGCTGCACGCGGTGGGAGCGTCTAAGTTTTCCACCGTTGCCGGGCTGGCACCCACTTTTATACTCGACAGCAAGTAGCGGTTGCGCGCAGGTTTGCCACGCCCGCCGTATAGCGGGAATCCTGCACCGAAAATGCGATGGCGTCTTCCA
>JANYCV010000312.1 GCA_025360145.1 Acidobacteriaceae bacterium | reverse complement strand
CTACCAACCCGATTCGCCCATTCTCAAAGAGGTATCGTTCACCATTGAGCCAGGACAGGTCGCGGCGATCGTCGGGCCCTCGGGCTCGGGCAAGAGCACTATCATAGGATTGATCCCGCGCTTTTACGATCCCGTCTCCGGCGTGATCAAGATCGACGATGTGGACGCCCGGCTTTATAAACAGAAATCACTACGCCAGCAGATCAGTTTTGTGCTGCAGGACACGTTGCTATTCCACGCTCCTATCTGGACCAACATCGCCTACGGCCGGCCCGAAGCCACGCGCGAGGATATTCTCCAGGCGGCCGAACTGGCGAACGCGCATGAATTTATTTTGGAAATGCCCCAGGGTTACGACACGATGGTGGGCGAGCGCGGCGTTACACTCTCCGGCGGCCAACGTCAACGAATTGCAATTGCCCGCGCCATCATCCGCGACACGCCCCTCCTGATAATGGACGAGCCTAGCGCGTCCCGCCGATGAAAACTTTTACGATCACAACTATTTTCAACTTTCTTTCACTCAAAACAAACCACTTCCACCCCAATCCCCCAAACTCCCTATCGCCGCCGTGCTAAACACTGAACCAGTAAGTAGGAGTGTAACCAAATGGCAACACCGGTACAAATCGCGGCCAACCGCCGCAACGCGCAAAACAGCACTGGCCCGCGCACCTCCCAAGGAAAGGCTGCCGTGCGTCTCAACAGCCTCACCCATGGCCTCCGCACCCAGGACGCCCTGCTCCCCGGCGAAGATAAACAAGCCTTTGAAGAACTCAGCCGGGCCTTTCACCAGCAACATCAACCCGAAGGTCCAGCCGAACTATTCTGCGTGGAAAAGATGATTCTCAGTTACTGGCGCAACCGCCGCATCGCCAAAATCGAAACCGGCTTTTTCATGAACGCCCACCCCAGCCAGCCGGAACGGAACGGCGACAGGAACGGCGTCCCCGGCCGCGCCTTCACCACGGACAGCCAGGGACAGGACAACTTCTGCCGCCTCGCCCGCTACGAGTCCAGCCTGGACCGCGCCTTCTACCGCGCCTCTAAAGAGTTGCAAACACTCCAGAAAGCCAGAATTGGCTTTGCTCGGCAAAACGAAAAGCAACCCGAACCCGCAGCCGCCCCCGCGCCGCGACCGCTAACGACCGGGAGCGAATCCCCCACCGCTCCGCCCAAACGCTACAGCCTGGAACCCAACGGCAAGCTAATCCAACTCCCTTGCGCCTTGCCGCCAACCCCACATGCCGCTACCATCGTCAAGTGACTGTTCTCATCGGCGTAAACCCGATCCGCGAAGCGCTGAAAGCCAAGCGCCCCCTCGACCGTGTACTAATCGCCAAAGGCGCCGGAGGACCGCGTCTCCAGGAAATCATTGACCTTTGCCATCAAAACGGTGTAACCGTGCGCTTTGAACCGCGCGATGCCCTCGAACGCGCCAGCGGCAACAAAACCCATCAAGGCATCGTAGCCTTTGGCGCAGCCACGCAATACGCGAATCAAAATGACGTCATCGACGGCGCCAAAATGATCGTCGTTCTCGACGGCGTAGAGGACCCACATAACCTCGGCGCCATTGTCCGCACCGCCCACGCCGCGGGCGCGGATGCAATCATGATTCCCGAGCGCCGCGCCGCCGGCCTCACGGACACCGTGGCCAAAGCCGCTGCCGGAGCGCTGGAATATATGCCCGTAGTCCGCATCGGCAATGTAACCAAAACACTGCAAGATCTGAAACACAAGGGCTTCTGGATCTACGGACTCGACGAACGGGGCGACCAGCAATACGACAAAGTGGACTTCGTAACTCCCACGGTAATCGTGTTAGGCGGCGAAGGCCACGGTCTCCATCAACTCGTCCAAAAGCAATGCGACTTCCTCATCAATATTCCCCTCGTGGGCAAGATTTCCTCGCTGAACGTTTCGGTAGCCGCCGGCGTAGTGCTCTTCGAATGGAAGAGACGCCAATCTGTGGAGGCATAGTAAAATCAATGCTAATGCGGTTTCTGGCAATCTTCCTATCGCTTGCGTTGCTCTTCGGAAACCAAACTCAGCTAGCCGCCAGGCAGCCCGTCCGTACCAGGCAGGCAATGGTTGTGGCGGAAGAGCCCATTGCCACCGAAATCGGCGTGGCTGTGCTCAAGTCCGGCGGCAATGCGGTGGATGCCGCCATAGCAATCGGCTTCGCATTGGCCGTCACCTTCCCGTACGCCGGCAACATCGGCGGCGGTGGATTCATGCTCATCCGCCTAGCCGATGGCCGCACCACGTTCCTCGATTTCCGTGAGCGCGCCCCGGAGAAGGCAACGCGCAACATGTATCTCGACCCGGCAGGCAACGTCACCGCGGACAGCATTGACGGATGGCGCGCCAGCGGCGTTCCCGGCACAGTACGCGGCCTGGAAATGGCGCACCATAAATTCGGACGCAAGACGTGGCCGCAACTACTCGCACCGGCAATCGCGTTAGCGAAAAACGGCTTCACCGTTCCCTATTCGCTAGCCAGCTCTCTACACGGCGCAACTGCGAAGTTCAACAAATTCCCTGAATCCAAGCGCGTCTTCCTCAACGGCGGCGCCGGCTTTGAAATGGGCGCGCACTTCTCGCAACCCGACCTCGCCCGCACTCTCGAACGAGTCTCAAAAAACCCAAGCGACTTCTACGAAGGCGAAACCGCAAAGCTGATCGCCGCGGGTATGGCCGCAAACGGTGGACTCATTACCGCCACTGATCTCAAGAATTATAAGGTCGCGGAACGCCAGCCGCTAACCGGCAAATACAAAGGCTACGACGTAATCACCGCGCCCCCTCCCAGCTCTGGCGGCATCGGCATTCTGCAAATGCTCGGTATGCTGGAAAACTCGGGCTACGAAAAATCCGGCGCAGGTTCCGCGGCCTCCATTCATCACGTCGCGGAAGTCATGCGTCGATATTTCGCAGACCGCAGTGAATACTTCGGCGATCCCGATTTCTTCAAAGTACCCATTCACGCGCTGCTGAACCCTGCCTACATCGCCAAGCGAAAGAGCACCATCGACCCCAATCGCGCCACGCCAAGTTCGGAAATCCGTCCCGGCAAACTGGCGGGTTACGAAAGCTCCGAAACCACTCACTTTTCCATCGTCGATAAAGACGGCAACGCCGTGGCCATGACCTACACGCTCAACGGCGGATACGGCAGCCACGTAACCGTACCTGGAACCGGAATTCTACTGAACAATGAGATGGACGATTTCTCCGCTAAACCCGGCGTTCCGAACATGTTCAAATTGATTCAAGGCGAAGCAAACGCCATCCAACCCGGAAAGCGTCCGCTCTCGTCCATGACCCCCACCATACTGGTCCGCGACGGGAAGCCGGTCCTAGTCGTGGGCGGCCCCGGCGGTTCAAAAATCATCTCCTCGGTGTTGCAAGTCATTTTGAACGTCGTAGACTTCGGCATGAACGCGCAGGACGCCGTAGACGCTCCACGCTTTCACCATCAATGGCAACCCGACGTCCTCGCCATTGAGAAAGGATTCTCGCCGGACACCGTCAAGATACTGGAATCGCTAGGCCATAAAGTGGAATCAACCAACTCAGTCGCTCGCATTGAAGCCGTCGTCATAGACAATGGTTTGCTGCAGGGCGGAGCCGACGGCAGAGGCTACGGCAAAGCGGAAGGCTACTAATGAATCACGTATTATCCACACACATGTTCGTGCAACACCGCCTCACCGCGGTCTGGCTGGATCGCATCTGGGATGCCGGCGTTCCCTCGGTTGAGCTATTCTGCGCCCGCCAGCATCTGGACTACCGCGACCGTGCCCAAATCGTGGAACTCGGACACTGGTTCAAAGATGCCGAGTTGAAAGCCCACTCCATCCACGCGCCTTTTTTCAACGATACGCAATGGGGGCTCAGCGGCCCGCAGTCCATCATCGCCATCACTGAGACCACGAAGGCGAAGCGCATCGCCATGATCGACGAAATCAAACGCGCCATCGAGATCGCCGAATACATTCCATTCCGCTATATGGTCCAGCACCTGGGAACCGGCAAGGAAGAATACGATGAGCGCAAGCTGGACGCCGCATTCTCCTCGCTCGAAGAACTGTGCCTCTTCGCCAAACAGCGAGGCGTCGAAATTCTTCTTGAGAACATCCCGAACGCTCTGTCGAGCGCCGAACGCCTAATGTCATTCATCCAAATGACGCACCTCAACCTCAATTTCTGTTTCGATACCGGCCACGCCAACCTCATGAAGACGGTGGAAGGCGAGTTCGACGTCATGAAGGACCGCATCCGCTCCACGCACATTCACGACAACGACGGGAAGCTCGACAAACATCTCTTCCCCTTCTTTTCCGAAGAAGGCACCATCGACTGGCGGCAGACCATGGAATTGCTGGGGTCGAGGCCCAACCAATATCCCTTGCTGCTCGAACTGAAAGAACAGCCGGAAATCGAGAAGCCTTTCGAAGCGGTGAAGCGGATCTTTGAAAAGCTGGAAAACCTGGCCGTGCCGGAGCCCGTTCGATGAGCCCGGCCCCCCGCGTTACCATCGCCAGTATCGGGAAGCACGAAGGGGAAGTAGTCAGCGTCGCCGGATGGCTCTATAATCTCCGCAAGTCCGGCAAAATCGTCTTTCCGCAATTGCGCGACGGAACGGGAATCATCCAGTGCGTAGCCGGGAAGGCCGACGTCCCGGAAACGCTTTTTGAAACCCTGAAGGGCCTCACGCAGGAGAGTTCGCTGATCGTCACCGGCCAAGTCCGGGCCGAACAGCGTGCGCAGGGCGGTTACGAACTCGATGTGCTGGAAGCCGAAATCGTGCAGCGGGTGCCGGAATCGGACCCGTATCCCATCACGCCCAAAGAGCACGGGGTAGACTTCTTAATGGATCGTCGGCACCTCTGGTTGCGCAGCCGCCGCCAGAACGCCATCATTCACGTGCGGCACGAAGTGATTAAAGCCATTCGCGATTACTTCGATTCCAACGGCTTCGTATTAGTGGACTGCCCCATTTTCACGCCTGCCGCCTGCGAAGGCACCAGCACGCTATTCGAAGTGGATTACTTCGAAGACCAAAAAGTGTACTTAACGCAATCTGGACAGCTTTACAACGAAGCCAACGCCATGGCGTTCGGCAAAGTATATTGCTTCGGTCCTACGTTTCGCGCCGAGAAGTCGAAGACCCGCCGTCATCTCACCGAATTCTGGATGGTGGAACCGGAGATGGCCTACGCCACGCTGGATGACGTAAATCGCGTAGCTGAAGAGCTGGTAGTCTTCGTCGTGAAACGGGTTTTAGAAAACAGGCGCGCCGAACTGGCGGTTCTCGAACGCGATGTAACCAAACTCGAAGCCGTAAAGACTCCGTTCCCGCGCATGAGCTACGACGACGCAGTGGCAAAGCTGCAAGGGAAGGGAAGTGAGATTCAGTGGGGAGGCGACCTCGGCGGCACGGATGAAACACTGGTAGCCGAAGGCCTGGACAACCCGCTAATCATCGATCGTTATCCGACGCCGGTAAAGGCATTCTACTTCCAGCCCGATCCCGACCGTCCCGAGGTAGCACTGGGAGCGGACTTCATTGC
>JANYCV010000289.1 GCA_025360145.1 Acidobacteriaceae bacterium | reverse complement strand
AGGTGGAGGTGCCGTTTACGATGGCCGAGTCGTATGCCGCGAACGGATATAACCTCAGCTTCTGGGTCACCTATCCGAACCAGGAAATTGAGATTGGCGGCTTCAGCATTCTCGACTACGGACCGGGTGTGCCATTCTCCGCTCTCGGACTGACATCGTGGCCGTATGAGGAACACGCAGCCGATGCTCCCTGGCGCGCCGCTGCCGCGCAGCGCATTGAGAAACACCGCAAGGGTGATGTCGCCGTAGTGGTGAAAGACGACAATGGCACACCCATTTCAGGGGCCGAAGTACACCTCACTATGAAGCGTCACGCTTTCGGTTTCGGTACGGCTGTTGCGGGCGATGTGCTGCAGCGCAACAACGCCGACGGTCAAAATTATCGTGACGCGCTGAAGAAACTGTTTAACAAAGTGGTGACGGAAAACGCGCTGAAATGGCCGTTTATTGAGAGTTGGGGGCGCGCGCAGGCCGATGCCATGTTGCCCTGGTTCGCCGCAAACGGCTTCACCACGGTGCGCGGGCACAATGTGATCTGGCCCGGCTTGAGCAACCTGCCGCCGGATGTCCAGGGTATGCTCAAGGCGCAGCCGGTTGATCAAGCCGCGCTTCGCTCCCGCATCTCCGATCACATTACCCAGGTAATGTCTTATGCGGGCGGCAAGGTGACCGAGTGGGATGTCCTCAATGAGCCCAATACAAACATCGACGTTCAAAAAGTACTCGGGGACGCGGAAATGGCAGTGTGGTTTCAAAAGGCACGCGCCGCCGATCCGACGGTGAAGCTCTACATTAACGACTACAGCATTCTCGAATCGGGCGGCTATGACTTGGCGCACATCAACGGCTACTACCGCATTATCGAGAACATTCTGTCGAATGGAGGTCCGATTGACGGCATTGGCTTGCAATCGCACTTCGATTCGAATTTGACGCCTCCTTCCCGCGTTCTGGAACTCCTCGACAAGTTCGCAGCGCTGGGCAAAGACTTGCAAGTCACCGAGTTCGACGTGAACATCGCCGACGAGCAGATTCAGGCCGATTACACGCGCGACTTCCTGACCGCTTGCTTTAGTCACCCAGCGATGAAAGGCTTCATGATCTGGGGCTTTTGGGAAGGAGCGCACTGGCTGCCGCGCGCCGCGATGATTCGTAAGGATTGGTCCACCAGGCCCAACTATGATGTCTGGAACGATCTTATTTACAAGCAATGGTGGACGGACGTGACGGGCCTCACCGGGAAGGACGGTATCTTCCGGGCCCGCGGTTTTCTTGGCGATTATGACGTCGAGATCAAAGCGAACGGGATCAGCCGCCTACTGCCACTCAGTGTCAATTCAAATTCGCAGCCCTCCTACGCGGTTTCAGGGAAGGCGGCAGCGGGAAGGATCTCACCGGATGGCGTCGTCAACGCGGCGAGCTTTCGCGGAGGCTCTGTTGCGCCCGGCGAGATTGTCGTCATCTACGGAACAGGCTTCGGACCGCCAACGATTGCCGTTGCAGGCTATGGGGCTGAGGGGCAGCTTCCCACGAGCATCGGCGATACGCGCGTGCTCTTCGACGGCGTCGCAGCACCGATGGTCTATTCGCTCAATGGACAGGTTAGCGCGATCGTTCCCTACAAGGTGCGAGGCGCCACGCAGGTTCAGGTGGAGTATCAAGGGCTCGCCACGCAGGTCGTCTCCCTAGTCGTTGCCGCTGCGGCACCCGGAATATTCATGTGCGGAAACAAGCCGAACGTTGCCGTCATCGTAAACCAGAGCGCTCGCGGCAGAATCTCTTGCAACGATGGCTTCATCGCTCCGGTTGCGGGTTCCATCGTGACAGTGTTCGTCACTGGGGAAGGCGCCGTTACGCCGTCGATCGCCGACGGACAACTCCCGGCATCGCCCGCGTTTCCCGCTCCTGTTCTACCGTGGCGGCTGTCTTTTGGCGGCGTGACGGCGCCGCCATGCGCCGACACATTTATCGGACTCGTGTACTCCGGTGTTACGCAAGTGAACGCGTGTGTTCCCGTTGGCGTTTCGCAGGCTGCCGCCGTTTCCGTCGTGCTGCACGTTGGAGCGGTGTCTAGCGCGCAGGCAGTCGCCGTGAATTCGCAACGGCAATGAATCGCGGTGGGAAGCGTGAAAACCGGTACCGCGCTAAAATCGACCAATGCAGCTACATTCGGTGCGCCTAGAAATACCCGAAGGCGCCAATATCATCCTCGGTACAAGTCACTTCATCAAGACGGTAGAGGATCTCTACGAAGCATTGGTCAACACCGTGCCACAGATGAAGTTCGGCATCGCGTTCAACGAAGCTTCCGGTGCGTGCCTCACCCGCGTGGACGGCAACGACGAAGATCTGAAAGCCGTTGCCACGCGCAATGCAACCGCCATCGGAGCGGGCCACAGCTTCATCATCGTCATGAAGGACGGCTATCCCATCAACGTCCTGGGACGGATCAAAGACGTGCCCGAGATCTGCGCCATCCATTGCGCCACCGCCAATCCGGTGGAAGTGATCGTCGCCGAATCCGAACAGGGGCGGGGAATTCTCGGCGTGATCGACGGCGCTTCTCCGAAAGGCGTCGAGACCGCCGCGGATGCGGAATGGCGGCATGGATTTCTGCGAAAGATCGGGTACAAACGTTGATCGAAAACGAGCGGGAACTCATCAATGTACTCTCCACACCGTCACCGGCGGACGTAGAGGCAGCTGCAAGTTTGGATGGCGATCTGATCCTCCTTGGCGCGGGCGGGAAGATGGGCCCCACTCTCGCTGTGCGGGCGCTCCGCGCGGCCGAACTGGCCGGGGTGAAACGCCGCATCATCGCCGTTTCCAGATTCAGTTCCGCGGCCGCCCGCCAGGAATTAGTCTCGGCCGGAATCGAAATCATCGCCTGCGATTTGCTCGACCGGTCTCAAGTGGAGGCTCTGCCGGACATTGCAAACGTGATCTACATGACCGGGCGAAAGTTCGGCTCCACTGGCGGCGAAGGCCTTACCTGGGCGATGAACGTGCATCTCGCCTCACTTGTCGCGGAGCGTTACCGGAACTCGCGGATCGTCGCATTCTCCAGCGGCAATGTGTATCCATTCGTTCCTGTCACATCAGGCGGTGCAACCGAATCCACCGCGCCTGGGCCCGTTGGCGAGTACGCGCAATCGGTTCTGGGGCGGGAACGGATGTTCGAGTACTTCTCAGGGCTCTTCGGAACTCCCGTGGTGCTGCTGCGGCTGAATTACGCAGCCGAACTCCGCTATGGAGTGCTGCTCGACATCGGAAACAAGGTGTTCGCGCGCGAACCGGTGGATGTTACTTCCGGCATGGTGAACGTGATCTGGCAGGGTGACGCGAATTCGGTCTGCCTGCGGTCGTTCGGGCTCTGCCAGTCGCCGCCCGCCGTGCTGAATCTCACCGGGCCGGAGATGCTTTCGGTCCGCCAGATTGCCACGCGCTTCGGCGAGATCTTTGGCGTGGCCCCGGCCTTTGTGGGTACTGAATCAAGCACGGCGCTACTGAACAACGCGGCCCGATGCCAGCGGCTGTTCGGCTACCCATCGGTGAGTGTGGACGAGTTAATCGCCTGGACCGCGCGCTGGATCGGATCTGGCGGCGCCACGCACGACAAGCCCACGCACTTTGAAACACGGGACGGTAAATTTTAATGGACGTTCGCGCCAGGCTGCGGCAGGGGCTCGTAATTCCAGCGCACCCGCTCGCGCTTACCGCGGAGCGCAAGTTGGACGAACGCCGGCAACGCGCCTTGACGCGTTACTACACCGCCGCGGGCGCGGGCGGCATCGCGGTGGGTGTCCACACGACGCAGTTCGCGATTCGCGAAGCGGGGCTGCTCAAGCCGGTGCTCGAATTGGCGCGCCAGGAAGCGGGGGACTGCCTTTGCATCGCAGGCATCTGCGGGCCCACGCCGCAAGCCATGCGTGAAGCGGAACTTGCCGTCAGTTGCGGTTACCACGCGGGATTGCTGAGCCTGGCCGCGCTTCCGAACGCCACTACCCGGAAACTTATCGAGCACACCACCGCCGTCGCGTCCGTGATTCCCGTAGTGGGCTTCTATCTTCAGCCCGCAGTCGGCGGCCGCGTGTTGCCGTATGAATTCTGGCGGCGCTTTGCCGAAATCAAAAACGTGGTCGCCATCAAGATGGCGCCGTTCAACCGGTATCAAACACTGGACGTTATCCGCGCGGTGGCCGATTCAGGCCGCGCGGCTGAAATTTCGCTCTACACCGGCAATGACGACAACATCGTCGCCGACCTGCTGACCGAATTCCATCTCAGCGGCAAGAAACTGCGGATCGTAGGCGGACTGCTAGGGCACTGGGCGGTTTGGACCAGGCGCGCGGTGGACCTTCTGGAACAACTGCGGACACTGCCGGCCGATCAAGCACTGACCACCGGAGTGCACGTCACCGATTCCAACGCGGCGTTCTTCGATGCGGCGAATGGATTCCACGGCTGCATCGCGGGCTTGCATGAAGTGTTGCGCCGCCAGGGATTGCTTGAAGGCCGCTGGTGCCTGAATCCAAGCGAGGATCTTTCGCCTGGCCAACTGGAAGAGATCGATCGCGTCCATGCCGCGTATCCCGCACTCAACGACGATGACTTTGTGCGCGAGCACCGCGACGCATGGCTTCGATAATCGAGTTAATATAGTTGGCTATGGCTGACGAAACAACGGAACGTCCATTAGGCTTCAACACTCGCTCACTTCACGCCGGCTTCACGCCGGACCCCACCACCGGGTCGCGTGCGGTGCCGATCTATCAAACAACGTCGTACGTCTTTAAGGATTCCTCTCACGCCGCATCCCTGTTCGCGCTGCAGGAGTTTGGCAACGTCTATACGCGGCTCATGAACCCCACCACGGACGTGCTCGAACAGCGCTGCGCGTCTCTTGAGAACGGCGCCGCCGGGCTGGCCACAGCCAGTGGACAGGCGGCCCAATTCCTGGCACTGACAAGCCTGATGGGAGTGGGCGATGAGATGGTGTCCTCCAGCACCCTTTATGGTGGAACCTACACCCAGTTCGAGGTCAGCTTCCGCAAGATCGGCATCAACACCACGTTCGTGGAACCGGACGACCCG
>JANYCV010000274.1 GCA_025360145.1 Acidobacteriaceae bacterium | reverse complement strand
TCGTGGATGCCGGATTCTTCGGCGAGCACTGGGAATTCAAGCCTTCGCAAAACACCCAGCAGACAAGAACGGACTAAATGACGTTACCAACCTTTCGTTACCATCCTGACCCGATCGCAAACGGCAGCGTCATTGAATCGGGCGCGCAGTGCCTGTCATGCCGTCAGCAGCGCGGCTACATCTGCACCGCGCCCGTCTACGCCGAACTGGAACTGGATGATGCGATCTGTCCCTGGTGCATCGCCGACGGCTCCGCGCACAAGAAATTCGACGCCACGTTTGTAGACTCGGAAGCATTCCCGGACGGCACGCCGGACGCGGCAGTGGAATGGACCACATCGTCCACGAAATGAAAATCTTAGGCGGCGCAGCCACACGATTGCTACAGTCGCTGAACCGCGACTCCGGCCCAACCGCATATCTGTTTCAGTTCCTGCATTGCGAGCAGCACCGCATCTACATCGACCAGGCGTGACCCTAGCTTGTCGGGTTCCACACAAACTTCCCGTCGCGATTGATATAACCCTGCCGGTTCCCAATCCAAACCGGAGCCACGCCATGGGAGAAATCACCCGCGTCTTCAAACTGCGGATTGATCACAAACCTCCCCTTTCCGTCAATGTATCCATAGCGCTTATTGACCGCCACAATCGCCAGCCCGTCGGAGAACTCGCGCGCATCCTCAAACTGCGGATTGATGACGTATTTCCCATCTTTTCCGATATACCCGAACTTCCCTCCGGAATTCACCAGCGCCAGGCCATCGGAGAATTCACCCGCCCCGTCAAACTGCGGATTGATCACAATCTTCCCCGACTTATCGATGTATCCGAACCGTTCCCCAAGCCGCACCAGCGCCATGCCGTCCGAGTAACTGCCCGCCTCGTCGAACTGCGGATTGATCACCATCTTCGCCGCCTTATCGATGTAGCCCCATCGCCCGCTAATCATCACCGGAGCCAGATCGCCGGAAAATTTCCCCGCCCCATCGAACTGTGGATTGATCGCGAACTTTCCGTCACGGTGGATGTAACCCAGCTTGCGCCCAATGCCCACCATCGCCACGCCATCGGAAAACGGATCGGCTATGTCGAATTGCGGTGTAATCGCCAACCGGCCCTGCTTGTCCGCATAACCCCAAAGTTTCCCAATCGCCACCGGAGCCAGCCCTTCTCGAAAAATCCCGGCGTCGTCAAACTGCGGCACAACCACAACCTTGCCGGATTTATCGATGAAGCCGAACTTGTGATTCACCTGTATCGGGTAAATTCCAGCCGACCCGGTAAAATCGAAAGCCCGCGTGCCGGCCACCACCAAAGCTGCCAGCACAAGCGCTCCAGCCGCTCCCAGCACGATTGTCTTTTGGTTCCATTGCATTGGGCTTCTCCTTCGAGGATTCCGCGCAAAGCGGATATCAAATTGACTAGAGCAATCAGCGTACCAAAGTCTGCTATACGTGGCTCATGACCAAGTGGGACCAGAAGTATCGTGCCGGCTACGGCGCCAGCGGCACGCCCGAGCCCGCGCTCATCCAACCCATCGCGAACATCGCGCCTGGAGCAGCGCTCGATTTGGCGTGCGGCCGAGGACGCAACGCAGTCTACCTGGCATCGCGCGGATGGGCGGTCACCGCACTCGATTCTTCCCAGGTGGCAATCGACGAACTACCCGGCACCATCGACGCAAGATGCATCGATCTCGAATCTCCGGATTTCCAAATCGCGCCCCATACGTACGACCTCATCTGCGATTGCAACTATCTGCACCGCCCGCTCTTCCCGCAAATCCGCGCCGGACTCAAAGCCAGCGGACTCTTCGTAGCGGTGATCCCGATGATTGATGACGATCCCGCCGTCACTCCAATGAATCCCGCGTACCTCTGTAAACCGGGCGAGATTGAATCCCTCTTCGCCGATTGGGAAATCATCTACACCACGGAACACAAGCCCACGCGCAACCCATCTGGCCGCCGCATAGCCGAGCTAATCGCACGCAAGCCAGAGCCCGAACGGGGTTGGCCCACGCGCGACCCGTCTCGCCGCCGCGTAGCCGAGCTGATCGCACGCAAGCCCCGGCCCGAACGGGGTTGGCTTTGGTAGGGCGGGCGCCCTCGCCGGCGGCCCGACCCCTTGGTAGGGCCTGCTCAAACCCATTCGGAATCCGAGGTGGGCGACCCACTACGCGGAGGACCATTTCGGCAAGCGAAGCAGCTCCCCCGTCGAAGCCCACCAAAGACTAA
This sequence comes from Acidobacteriaceae bacterium, assembly GCA_025360145.1. Classification (GTDB taxonomy): domain Bacteria; phylum Acidobacteriota; class Terriglobia; order Bryobacterales; family Bryobacteraceae; genus JANXXV01. The sequence goes on along the minus strand of JANYCV010000274.1, from coordinate 7,728 downwards.
CTTAAGGTCCGGCGTGCCCGGCGAAAGTGTTTTTCCCCAGTTCAAGGTGCAACCGGAGCGAGGGAATCCACACCGGTCCGCGATCACGGTTGTAGGCTGGGTTTGAAACATGCTGCAGATCGAAACTTGCGAAAACTCCAGGGATCACTCGCGCGCTGTAATAGCTTTCCCAGATGTACTCACGTCCATACCGCAATCGGCCATCTCCGATCAGAAAATCATAACCTCCGCGCGCCAGATATAGTGCATGAACACCTGAAATCCCGCCGGCCGTGAATTCGGCCGCTGCTGTGTCGAACCGCCTGCGCCACCGCTGTCCGGTGATGGAGACGCCAGCGGTAGCTAAACGGTCGATGGCGGTGAACGCGAAGCTCTCCGTCTTTCCGTCATTCCACCCCAGCCGCGCAAAGATGCCGATGTCTTTGGTTATCTCCTGTTCCATGTTGAATCCAAATCCATATTTAAGAGTCCCGTTGCGGCGAGTCGAGGCAACGTCAGGAGCGGCGCTGCTCCCTTCCGCCTGACGGATCGCCCCGCTATAGTTACCTGCGTTGGCGTGGTTCTCATAATTCAGCAACCGGATTGCACCGGGGTGCCCCAGCATCGTGTACCGGTATTCCCCCTCAAACACATCCCCGCGATTCCGAAGGAGTCTGCGGTCGAATCGAAGTCCATTCGCAACTCGCGGCATCGCGGCGCTTGCATAGCGGAAAGACCAATTGCGGCTGTGGAGTTCGTGTACCCAGCCCCAGGTGTAGCCGCGTACGTCGGCTGGATAGTCCCAAGCCCCGTTAAACATGACGGCCCACCCCATGAACTGTGTTCGTGGATCATGCGAATACCGGTTATTATCGAAGAAATCCGTCAGCGTGAAGCGTCCCGCTGTCACCGTGTACCGGTTCACCGGGCGCTGGCCCGCAAGCTGGTTCCCTAAGCTTTCGAACGACTCCATTTCGCCTCCAAAAGCGAAATCGTGAGAGACGTACAGCCGCGCCACATACGGCTTTGGCGTGGCCGACGCGACGCGCGGCAGTTCGCCGTTCGAGGAGTTAGCCAAGCCGTTTACGCCACTGAATCCTTTTCCGCCGGCGATTTCCGGATCGAAGTACAGCACCGTGTTTTTCTCCAAGCGAAGGCCGAAGAACAAAGTCGTGGTCAGCGACACATCGCGTTCCATATAGTTCTGAAGGCTGAACCGGCCATAGTAGGGCGAATGAAACGTACCGTGATACTGCCCGATCGATGTTGCCTGATAGAACAGATTCCAACGCTCCGGCGCGACGGGTGTCTCCGCTGGCGGGGCCTGCTCTTGCGCGGATGCGGCCAGGCTGATCGACACAAGCATGACGGCGCAACATGCAATGTGGAGAGAGCGCGCGCCGCTGGCCGGGCTATTGTGTGGAAATTGTTTTGATGGCATGAAGTTCTTCGCCCTACGTGGCCTTAACCAATTCTTCAGTTATTGTAATGGGTGTATTTTCCCCGTCAACCGCGGCTACCATTTACCAGGAAATCGCAGCAACACGGGCTTCCAGGCAGAGCGTGCGAGTAGCTCGTCATCGAAGCTGTGCAAGGCAACGAGCGCCAATGCCGTACGCCCGGCATTCTGAATCAGCATCGTCCGGCCGCTGGAACCCCAAGGGTTTCATGGTCCTTTACGCCGCTACGCATCTGTCTCTTGCCTGTCTGAATAAGATGGTTCATCTGGAGCGTGGAACGATGCCCCGCAAACTCCGGTACGCCTGGGCCGAAATACCAGCCAAACTCGGATCTCTCGACCCCACCCGGCAGTTCGTCCGCCGGAGCCTTGGCGAAACTGCCGAAATCGGCAAGCAATGGCTTGTCCACGGCGACGAGCTTGGGATTCGCGTTCCGTCCGCGTTGATCCCCGGCGAAGACAATGTCCAGCTCAATCCGGCTCACCCGGACTATGAAACCCTTCAGTGGGATTCACTTCCATATGAGTGGTAAACGCGTCTTCTTGAATTGATTACGGCAGTCCCGCGGACCTAATCATGCGTAGCACGCAACACCGCAATAAGCCGCGGGCTTCACCGCCCGCACAAACGCCGTGTACGTGGCATCGCGCGGATGGACCGTCACCGCGCTCGATTCCTCCCAGGTGGCAATCGACGAACTACCCGGCTCCATCGACGCAAGATGCATCGATCTCGAATCCCCACATTTCCAAATCGCGCCCGATGCCTACGACCTCATCTGCACGGCTCTCGCTTCCCGCAAATTCGCGCTGGACTCAAAACCGGCGGCAGCTTCGTAGCGGTGATCCCGATGATCGATGACGATCCCGCCGTCATCCCGCGTACCTCTGCCGGCCCGGCGCCTCTTCGTCGATTGGGAAATCAGGCTCAGCTACGAAGGCAAGCCCAACCGCGGTCCGTCTCGCCGCCGCGTAGCCGGGCCGATCGCTCCACAGGCAAACGCTCCGGTGCCGCCTCCTTCGTCGAAATCTTCTCCTGGCGCGATGAACACGCTTCCACCGAAGGTCACTGGAACCCGCAATGGATGGCCATCCGGGAACCGATGATACCGATTCTTGAAAGCATGGATCTCGCCATCATCGAAGCAGCATGGATCGTCATGGAATTAGAGTGCGATGAACCAGACTCGACCTCGCACGCCCTGAGGCCGAGACTTCCGGATGGGCCGTCACACGACCCCGCCCCGGTGAGGATTGCGGTATTCCCGAAGGTTCGGGTACGGACAGCCTGAAGTCGCCACTCGAACTATCTGGGTCGATTAGTGACCGCCGTCATAGCGGTGATCGCAACCTGAGCACTTGGCCGCCGCTTCGAGCGTCCAATAAACATGGGTCGCGGTTTTCGAACCGTCTTGGTTGTAGGCTTCGTAAGTCGAGCGGCGTCCATTATTTGACTGGCTTACCAGCATGCCCCAGCTATTGTGATCGTCCGTGGCGGCGACCTCGGCCGCCGGCAACTTGGACGTTGTCGCGGCCACCGTGGTTATGGTGTCATTGGTGTGAGCGTAGATAAGGTTCAATTCTCCGAAGTCATGCGCGTTGGGTTGCGTGCTTAGCGTGCTGGTAGCATTGACGCCCGTGTTCGAGAAATAATCCATGCAGCTGTTCTGCGAAGTGCCATCGGTCGACTGGTGGTCGAGCCCGAAGGTGTGGGCGATCTCCTGGCACATCACATGCTGCTTCTCGTTGACGTTATTATACGTGCTTGTATTGAAGTACGTGTCGTTCATCTTCGCCGAACCCTGCGTGATGTGAACGCCGCCAGTGATATTGATGCTCGCCAGACCGAGCCAGCCGTTGTTGCCGTAGGTACTGTTGCATACCTGAGTGGTCCCGGCAACCATCGAGCAACGCTTGTTGGACTGGCCGGCGACGATAGCGGTAATCAGCGGGGTAGATGTTGCCCCGAACGAGGTAGGGCTGTTCCAATCCGAAGAAGCATTGGAAAGATGCGTCTGCCAGCTAGCCGTCGAGAGGTTGTTCCCGAGCTTCAGGGTGAACTGCGGAGTCGTGCGCGCCCAGTGGTAACCACCCCAAGAATGTGTCGCCGACGCGACATTCACAAGCACGCCCAGTGCTACCAACCCTGCGGCAAAAACCATTGAGCGGCGTCGATTCAAGCAAGTCATTAGGGATCTCCTTAATTGGCAGCCTCAACCTGGAACTTCGTCTTGCGCCGCCGAGTTCCCTCAGTATACTCGTAGCTGGCATCATCTGATCGTCCCTAGGGTATTTTTTGCTCTCTCGTAGGGTATTTTGTTTCGCGACGTGTCCCCGGCCCGCCAGGCAACACCTCCAAACTACCGAAAGAGCTAAATGAAGCAGCGTTGGGCGACGTGGATTAAGAGTGCGACGACCCGGACTTGACCTTGCCCGCCATGCTGTCGGAAGAGGTTGGGACTGTCATCTGTCTCGTGCCTGTCTCGAGAAGATGGTTCACGCTGAGCGCGGGACGGTGCCGCGCGTGCGTGGACGTGTGGTCTAAAACGGCGGGATCGAGCCGATCAACGCTTTCGCAATATCGAACACATCGCCCGGTGCATAACCCCGGCCCAGCTTCGGGTGCCAATGCCTGCCATGAGCAAGCCAATGCCGCAACTTCAGCGTTCCGCGGATAGCGGCCACGACCTTGGCCGGCACGCCTTGCTCTTTCATCGCTGCCAGAATGTCTTCGTCCAACCGAATTTTGTCGCCCCGTTCTCTGTGGAGTTTTCGAAATCGTCTTGAAAGCCCATCCTTCCTTCGCGCAGCAACGCGTGCTTTGAAGTCGATCCTCAAGATCGCTTCCGTGGTGGCGAGCAGCTCGAACATGGCCAGGAGTTCCAACTGGCCTTTTTGGGCGTCGAAAAACTAATCGGCGTCTCTGCGTGTGAAGCCGATTAGCAGTTTCTCGTGCGGGCGCTCCGCCACGATGGGATTGCCCAGTTGGAACATTCGCAAGATGCGCAGGCGTTCTTCACCGATCAACGCGATCTGAAATTCAAACCAGCGCCAGACCGAATCTATATCCGGGTCGTCGTGAGCCTCGAACAAACGCGTCATGGCAACATGACACGTTCGAGGGCAAACTTAAGGGAATCCCGGTCAAGGTCCACCTTTTTCAAATGTGGCACGCGCTGAATCACGACGCCCCACCCACTGGCGAAGTCCACCTCATCTCTCAGCAGCGTGACCGTGTCACGCTCGCCGCGAATGTCCACCCGGCCAGCCGCTCCGATCACGTTGATGCCTTTGGGACGAAACTCTACACGTTCGCTTCCGACGCTTAGCTCAAGCACAGGCACGGAGTATGACCCGATGAAATCCTCAGAGACCTCCACATTCACGGTGTTTGTTGTGACGTCATTTGAGGCGATGGATTCGCGTAGCATTCCCCGAACGTACCCGTAAAGACTGTCCACGGAACCCACCCACGTATCCTTCTTCGCTTGCCAGTCAATGTCCGGACTTGGTGCTTTTCCTTTTTTGCCGCGAATAAAGTCCACCAGTTGATCTTCCATAGTCCTCCTCCAAACGACAGCAATTCCCGTATACCCCAGCTTCATCATAGATCTGCCGCCGATTTTCAGGCGAACCGAGAGAAACGGACTACAATAAAGCTATGGCTGTTCAGACTTCAACGGCTCGCACATCGGCAGCGGACCTGCAACGCTCGATGGAGCATCCGTCTGAGGACTTTATCCGCCGCTACGCATTCGAAGTGTTCGGTGACCGGAGCCGGACCGGGGACTGGCTCGGAAGTGAAATTCCGGCCCTCGGCAACGCTACTCCCGAATCTCTGCTGAAATCCACCGTTGACGATGATCTCCGCCGCGTACTCACAGTGCTGGTACAGATCGATTACGGCGTGGTCAGCTAAACAGCGTGTTCAGGGACGCCGGAACGATGCGGGTCTTCCGCATTTACAACGATGGCCGTTCGCCCAATGACGCGATAGGAGCAAAGATTTCCGGCGGCCGCTGGAACCCAAAGGGATGGATGGCCCTTTACGCCTCTACGCATCTGTCTCTTGCCTGTCTCGAGAAGATGGTTCATGTTGAGCGCGGAACGATGCCGCTCAAACTGCGGTACGCCTGGACCGAAATACCAGCGAAGTTCGAATCTCTCGATCCCACCCGGCAGTACGTCCGCCGAAGCCTTGGCGAAACTGCCGAAATCGGCAAGCAGTGGCTCGCGAACAGCAACGAGTTGGCCATTCGCGTTCCGTCCGTGTTGATCCCCGGCGAAGATAATATCCTTCTCAATCCCGTTCACCCGGACTATGCGGCCCTTCAGTGGGATTCACTTCCATTTGAGTGGGAATCGCGCCTTCTCGAATTGATTATGAATTACTACTGATCACGCGCAACACCCCGCCGGCTTCACCGCCCGCACAAACGCCGACATAAACTTCCCGTCCACTTGCGGCGCGATGGCATCCCTGCCCGGCCGGAACTTCGCACAGCGGTCACAACCGTACTCACGATCGCCGTTTTGACGCTGATAGGAACGGAACTGGTGCAACGCTCCGAAACCGCGGCGCACGGACCCGGTCCGATTCCGTTCGGTAACGCCATGGAGATCGAAGTGCCGCACAGCTTCCGGCATTTGAAGACTAGGCGGCGCTGCAGGTCTGATCGAGTTCAAACTATTACGCGTGTGATGATCCAGGCTTCACCTTGCACTCCATACTGCCGGACAATCTCCGCCGGGGCGCCGAAGTTCGTGCGTGAAATTGCCTGAACCGGACCCAACAAAGCTTGTTGCTCGATTGGGCTACATCAGCCCGGCTTGCGTACCGTCCTACGATGGTAATAACCCTTTGAGTTCAGCGGAAAGTTGCGAAGGAAGTGCCTTCGCCGCGATTGCCCTCCAAAGGCGATAGACCCGGCTTACGTTGGAATCGGGAAGGTCACTGCTGCAGACGCCTCGTCCAGTTTCGCAGCCCTGCTACAAGCAGCGGATACAGACGCGATTGGATAGTGCTCCCGTTTGAGCTTTGTCTTGTTGTATTGCCCCAACCTCGCCCGCAACGCCGCTTCAACACTCCTGGCATTGGACAGGGAAACAACCTCATTTTCCGGCAAATGGTGCAACAACAACCAGAGATCAAAGCAGGGCTTGCTCAAGGCGACTTCCACCCCCTGCCGCTTCGCTTCACGTATGGCCGAAAGGAAGCTCTGGAGGTGGGTGCCTTCCGTACAATGATCCGTATCCAGTAACATCCAGCGTTCATCATCCGGTTCGTGCTCGAATTCGAGCAGCCGACCCAGCACATGCTCCGCGGCGGATGTACCGTCTACCGTTGGAACGACATGGATCTGGACCCGCGTGATTCTGAAGAAATCAAAATACTGCTTCGGCGCGTAAGTATCGTCGCAAGCCACAATAAACAGGCGATCGTCCCGCAAGCTGATTGTGTCTCGGGTGAGCGGCCGGGACTTGCGCTGAATGAGACTCACGTCGACTGCACTCGCTCATCTAGCAAGCGGTCAAGAGCGCCTAGAAACGGAACAGCTCCGAAACGGCCATGCAGGTAATGTTTGCGGATTTCGAGATCATTGCGCACCTTGAAATCAGTCATCGAATACAGGCGCGTAGCAGCCTCCTGATCCTTCTCCGCGAACCAGATCTCATCTCGTCGCAGCAAATCCAGATCCAACAGATTGGACTCGTGCGTCGTTACAATAATCTGACCTTGAACACCCGCGCATGATTTAAGAAAGAAATCCAAAAACTTCCAGACCAATATTGGGTGCAGGCTGCGATCGATCTCATCAATGAAAAAGATTCCACCGTTTTTTCGCAAGAGATGGAGAGCCGGGATCAGGTTAAGGAGTCGCCTCGTTCCGTCGGATTCGTCGGCCAGATCCAACGCAACAACATTCTCCGCTTGGTCCTTGTGCGCGGCCTGAATCGCAACGTCATAGTAGCGGTATCCGCCCTTTCGCTCGACCAACAACTCCAGGCCATCGTGCAGCTTAAACAGTGCCGTACCGTCTTCACCTTCGACAATATCTTTCAGTACCTTGGAGAACTCACCTTCCGGCAGTAATCTGCGCAACTCATCCTCAAAAATCTCCGTTTTCCGAAGGTAGAGATGATCCACCCCGGTCGATGAGGATTTGAGGAAATCGCCGGCAAATTGCACCAGATCGGGATTCTCGGTAAACGAGTGAGCCAACGCGCGATATGAGGCATTTGGCTCTATTAGCTGCAGGCTCTCGTTGAACCAAGCGAGAATTTCACCA
>JANYCV010000252.1 GCA_025360145.1 Acidobacteriaceae bacterium | reverse complement strand
TACCGCCTTTCAACCGGCTGGCCAGCGTCCGCAAATCGAGTCCGCCTTCCTGGCGCGACTTACCGTGGCACACCACGCAGCGCACCTGCAGGATCGCTCTCACTTCCAGCTCGCTCACCGCGGACTCCAGCGGGACCGCGGGCGGGCCCAGTCCTTTTGAGATCCACCCGCGCAGCGTATCGATTTCGGCATCGCTCAGTTTCTGCTTGCCGGGCGGCATCTGTTTAGTGATTACTTTGTCAATCAGCAGACTGCGCTCCGGCGCGCCCGCCACTACTGCCGGGCCCGTTGCGCCGCCCTTTAACGTGGAAGCGGCCGTTCGCAAATCGAGCTTGCCCAGTTGCGAAGCTGCTCCGTGGCAGGCAAGGCATTTCGCTTGGAACAGGGGAAGAACATCGGTGTCAAAGTCCGTGGCTGCGCAGAGGGGCAGGCTACAAAGTGCCCCGAGCGCCATTCGTAAGAAGGATGACTGCATGTTCGGAAAAGGAGTGACTCCTGCTGCACATCTTATCTCAAACGCGCAATCGCCAACGGACGGCGGCCGCGGTCCGAACTTCAGGAAAAGCTGGGTATGTGCTTCACTCAGGTAATTACTACGGCAGCAGCCCAGGTGGGGCGGTCCTCCTGGACGGCGCGGGACGCCTTCGTCCCGCTGCTGGAAGCGGGACGAAGGCGTCAATGCGCCAGCCACACGAAACGCTGCGAGACCGTACCCACTTGAGTCAAGCACATACCGAGTCAGAAAAAATAACCGCTGAAGAGACACCCTTGCGACGCGCCGTTATCCCTGCGGCGCCTGCCGCACAGTAAGTGGTGAATGCTCTCAGATTTGCATGGCGGCGTGGCAGTACCGCGGATCCCCCACGCTTGTGTTTCTCACCCGCGCTCACCAACGGAGGAGTGCAAACGGGAATAGGTGATAGACTGAAGTCCTCACCCGAGCAGCGCGTCAATTCTCTTCTGCGGCTGCCTGGGCAAGGGAATCTTGTTGTTGCGGCAGAAAGGGAAGGCGACCATTGAAAGTACATCTAATCAATCCGAGCGACAAGTCTTTTGGAACCGCGGTAATTACGCCGCGCTGGCTTTTTGTATTGGCCGCGGCGACACCCGAATCGTTCGGCGACCCAGTCATCGTCGATGAGACACTGGAGCGTTTCGATCCGCTCACCATTCAGCCGGGCGACATTGTCGGTATCGGAATCCACACCAGCAACGCACTGCGCGGCTATGCAATCGGCCGCCTGGTTCGCGAGCGCGGAGCCATCCCAATCTTCGGCGGAATTCATGCCACGCTCTATCCGGAAGAATCGCTCGAACTCGGCCAGGCGCACTCTGTTGTAAAAGGCGATGGCGACGTGGCTTGGGGCCAGGCGCTGAACGATTGCGTCAGCAATATCTCGCAGAAGATTTACGATGGCGGACGCATTGATGCCGACAAGTTCAAGCCCGCGCGATGGGATCTTATTCCGAAGGGCGCCTACATGTGGGCCTCGGTGCAAACCGTCCGCGGCTGTGCCAAGCACTGCTCATTCTGCTCGGTCTGGCGCACCGACGGCCAGAAGCCCAGGCAGCGCGCCTCGGATCCAATCATCGAAGAGATTGTCGAACTGCGGCGGCTCGGGTTCCGTTTCATCGCCCTGGCCGACGATAACTTCTACCCCGTCTCACTCACCGACATCAAGCTCGCGGAACGCCAAGGCAACCAGGCAAGGATTGAACAACTGCAAACCATTCGCAGCGACCGGTTCGAGTTGATGGAGCGAATGGCCGATCTTCCCAAGGACATGATCTTCTTCACCCAGATCACCATGGAAGCCGCCGAAGATGTCGCGTTCCTGGACGCGATGCGGAACGCCCGCATCAAGGGCGCGCTCGTTGGGGTGGAAGCGGTTACACCGGAAGGCCTGAAGGCCGTCTACAAGGACTTCAACTTGTCCGGCGACAAGCTGGTGGAGCAATTGAGACGTTTCCAAGACCACGGCGTTCATGTTTTGGGCTCCTTTATCTTTGGACTTTCCACCGATCGCGCGCATACCTTCGACGCCACGCTGGACTTGGCGAAGACGGCCGGCTTGACGTTCGCGCAGTTTGTGATGCTGACTCCGTTCGCCGGGACGGTTGACTTTGAACACTGGGAGAAATCGTTCAAAGGCGACGTTCCCACAGTTGGCGGAATCCCGTTGACAAGGCACTGGTTGATCCCGCAGGAGCAAAGACCGAAAATGTTCATGCCCCATCCCACCATGAGTTCCGATGAATTGCGTGAACGGACCCAAGGTGTGTGGGATCGCTTTTATAGCTTGGGCGCCATCTGGGAGCGGTCTAAATGTACCCGCTCGCTCAAGTCCAGGCTGATGTTCCTGTTCATCTCGAAGCTGTACCGGCAGATGTACGCCACCACTGGCATCGCCACCGACAGCGCGCGCAAGAGCCGCGCCAACGGATGGGCTCGCTGGCTGGCCATTCCGTGTCAGAAACTATTCCGGGCAGAACCCATGCCGAATTTGGAAGTGCCGCGAAAGAAAATGCCGGCGCTTCCGGAGTTGGCGGCTGCTGCAACGGCTTCCAATTCGTTCCACGTTCTCGGATAACCGGCAGGCCAGGTTTCAGCCTGGCTCGTCCGCTGTGAGGAGATCCTGATGGTTGGAAGAATTAGTCTGCTTGGTTCCGCCACCCAGTCCGGCATCATAAAGGCGGACAATGGCCTCAGCGTGCGTTTCGACCACTCCGCGGTGATGGCCTACGATGTCACCGGACTGGCGCTCGATCAGTTGGTTTCCTTCGATATCGAGAGCGGCTCTAACCCCAAGGCGATTAACGTCTGCGTGCGTAAAGAACACCCCGTTCCTGTACGTGACGAAGGGCGTCACGATCCCATCCGCTGGCGGTACATGGGTTTTGAGCAGCGGGGCGAGGCGCGCGATTACAGATTCGATCAAGTCTCCGCAGGCGGCGACACAATCCATCTGGTGGTGGAGATCGCGATGACTCTCTTCACCAAGTTTCACGTTCATATCCAGGACGGCCCGGCGCTGTGTTTGCATGCTCTCAACGCGGATTCGAAGACAGCCGGCGTTTCGTGCCAGCTACAGCCCTTGAGGGCGCTTACCGCATCGGACGTACAGATCTACGTGGAGAGCAAGACTCTCGCCGGAGCGGGTTCGCACCGCAACCGTCAAACTCGCGCCCGCACTCCTGCTCCTGAGACGCCTGTCGATGAGTAAGTCCAGGGGAGTTGGAAATGCCGTTCGTTAACTTCGTGGCGCGAGTCTTCAAAGCCGCATCCGTGGAGAGGGACGCGCCGCCAACTTCGGGCGTTTATGGTCTCTCGAATGCCTCAGGCTGGATCTACATCGGAGAGTCCGACAACATCAAGGCGCGTCTGCTCGAACATCTGCAAGGATCCGATCCTACAATACACGGCACCAAGCCCACCGGATTCAGCTTTGAGGTTTGCCATTCCTACAACCGCGTGGCTCGCCAGCACCAGCTCATCGCTGAACTACACCCGCTGTGCAATCCCCGTCCGGCATAGTCTTGTGTACTGATCGCTTCATCTTCCGGCCCAGCACTGATGCTTCTGATGAAGCTCCGGCCCAAGGATTCATGAAGACGATCGCAGTTCTCGCATTCGCTCTCGCTTGCCCAGGGGGGGCACGGCACCAATCCTACTGGATTCAGCTTTGAGGTTTGCGATTCCTACAACCGCGTGGCCCGCCAGCACCAGCTCATCGCTGAACTGCGCCCGCTGTGCAATCCCCGTCCGGCATAGTCTTGTATACTGATCGCTTCATCCCATGAAGACGATCGCAGTTCTCGCATTCTCACTCGCTCTCGCTTGCGCCGGGGTCGTGTCGGCCGCCGGGCGCTATCTGGAGATCGCCTATCCCCCTTCGGCGCAACCCGGCGAACTGAAGTTGGGCGCCACTTACACCATCTGGATTCCGGACCATGTAACGAAGTTGCGCGGAGTCATTGTCCATCAGCACGGTTGTGGCGCGGGCGCATCCCGAGGCGGGGAGACCGCCGCTCTCGATTTACAATGGCAGGCGCTGGCGAACAAGTGGGATTCCGCTCTATTGGGCCCGTCTTACAAGCAAGCCGACAATCAGAACTGCGGTCTGTGGTCCGACCCGCGCAACGGCTCCGATAAGACATTCCTCAAGGCCCTCAGTGAGCTCGCCGCCAAGTCGAACCATCCGGAATTGGAGACAGTGCCCTGGACTCTTTGGGGACACTCGGGCGGCGGCAGTTGGATCGGCGGTATGCAAGCCCTGCACCCCGAGCGAATCGTGGCTATCTGGTTTCGATCCGGCAGCGTAACACCCGGCCCCGAAACTCCGGAAGCCGCCTACGCGATCCCGATGATGTGCAACGCCGGTATCAAGGAGAAGGACGACAAGCGCTTCTCCCGCGCCTGGGATGGTTGTATGGCCACTTTCCTGGCTTACCGGGCGAAGGGTGCGCCCATCGGATTTGCACCGGATCCGCGAACGTCGCACGAATGCGGAGACTCGCGCTATCTGGCCATCCCATTCTTCGATGCGTGTCTTCGCATGCGCCTTCCCGCGAAGGATAGCCATGAGCAAAAGCTGAAACCGGTGGATGCGAAAGGCATCTGGCTCGGCGGCTTGCTGACGGAAAAGGCCGAGCCGGCGGCGAAGTACGAAGGCAAGGAAGAAGAGAGCGTGTGGCTACCCGATGAGCACGTTGCGAAAGCCTGGATGGAGTATGTCAAGACTGGATCGGTAAGCCACCGGCACCAGCCGCCAACCCCGTTCCACTTGTTGGCGGTCAGGCTGCGGGACCGCTCTGTAGAGATCTCCTGGGATGCGGAATCGGAGCCGGAAAGCGGCATCAAGGCGTTTCTGATCCAGCGGGATGGCGAAGATCTTGTGCAGTGGCCGGAGAAGCCGGTGGGAAAATTTGGAAAGCCACTCTTCCAGAGTATGGGGTACCACGATACGCCGGAGAGGCCACTACCGGAGATGCGCTACATGGACACCACCGCGAAACCCGGCGTGAAGTATAGGTACCAGGTGACCGCGGTGAGCAGCGACGATGTGAAGTCGAAGCCGAAGGCTGTGAGGCTCAAGTGAGCCCGTGGAATTAGGGTTCACTTAAGGGAGATTTATCTCGCGAATGTTCGGACCATGAACGGATCACTGTTAGACTTACTTCCACATGACAAGTTAAAACCCGCTCGTGAACAATGTATTGGTGGTGCGCGAACGTTATCGTTTTGTTGCGCAGTTTCGAAGCAAGGGGCCCATGTTCAGCATTCAGATTCCAGTCTCGATCGTAATTGTTTCGACGGTTATCGGTGTTCTCCTACTGCTTTTCTTTTGGAAGTACATGTGGCCCGGCTGGATGTTCTCCCGGAAGCTAAAACTCCTAATTAAGGAGCTTGGATCTATTTCGGGCACACGCGAAGAAGATGCGGCCGCGCTCTTTGAAACAGACAAAGTATTAGCCCATCTTTGGTCTCAGTATAAGCAGACTCTTCACCAGCAGAGGGTGCCCAATCCCCGTACCGGCATCGAGGAGGTTGTGGCAGTACGAGCAACTGTGCCGGCTGAAGCTTTCTTCAGCACACAAGCCTTGGTGGATAGTCGCCTGCATACCGAGTTTTTCAAGCATTTGCCCGGCATGTTTACGGGCGCTGGCATCATAGGGACCTTCCTCGGTGTCCTCCAGGGCTTGCGAGCTTTCGATGTTTCAGACGACCCAAGCCTGGTTCGGCAAAGCTTAAACCATCTGCTGCATGGGGTCTCCGAAGCATTTATGGTTTCCGCTGCTGCGATCTTTATGGCTATGTTGGTGACTGCTCTCGAAAAGGCGCGCCTCTCGTCCCTTTACGGGCAAGTTGAGAAACTCTGCCAGCGTATCGATAGTCTTTTCAAGGCCGGCGCGGGCGAAGAGTACCTCGAGCGCTTGGTTTGCGCATCGGAGGACTCCGCCAGTCAATCGAAAATCCTGAAGGACGCTTTGGTTGGGGAACTTAAGCAGATTTTAGTTGAAATTACCCAACAGCAGATCAACGCCGCCCTTGGCAGTCAACAACAATTAGGACACCAACTGGTACAGAGTATCGAAACTGGCGTGCGTCAGCCGTTGACAGAGATTGCCGCAGGTTTCAGAAATCATCAGCAGCAGACGGGTGAAGATATCAGTGCTGCGCTCCGGGACGTCCTCGCCGCATTTATGCAGCGGACGCAAGATCTTTTCGGCGATCAAGTCACGGGGATTAATGATCTACAGCAAAGAACTATCGACGCCCTTCAGAGTGCCGTGACGCACCTTAACCAAATGAGCGTAAATGTAGACGCGGCCGGTAGGAACGCTACCGATGGGATGTCTTCACGCCTGACCGAAGCCATGAACGCCATGGAAGCGCGCCAGCAGGTGATGAACGAACGGATGGCAGAGTTTGTTGAACAGATTAGAAATCTAGTAAGAGAATCCCAGAGCGAGACAGGTGCAAAACTGCAAGGGTTGCTTGCTGACATTGGACAGCAAGTCGGAAAGCTAGTTAGTGAACTCCATTCCCAGGTTCGCGCTACTTCAGAAGCCCACGAAGAACGGCAACTTGCATTCTCGAAGACCACAGCTACCACAGTGAGTGGTCTCTCGACTGATATACAGGCATCATTGGGTGCGATTCAAAGTCAGTTTTCTTCAATGGTGAATAGCCTTGAGCAACAGGCTACTCGTTCTGAAGGCAGAAACGATGAGCGCCAAAGTAGATTAGCGGAGCACGCTGAACAGACGATAGGGAATTTCTCAAGCAAGGTGGCGAAAACGGTCGCGGAAACATCCGAACAGAACGCGGCACTTCTCGTCAGGCTCTCCGGCCTGGTGGAGGCCCATCAGACGGTGACTGCGGACGCCGTCCGTGCGATGCAAGGTGCTGTTGATGGCATCAGCGGCGTCACAAGCTCGGCAATTTCGCGGATGAACCAGGGGGCGGAAACTATGTTTATGGCTGCTGATGAGTTTGGGAAATCAGGCAAGAGTATCTCCGGGGTATTAGTTGAGGCGACGATCATCGCTAAAGAGCTTTCGTCCTCGGCTGCTGCCGTCAGCAGTTCCACTCGGGTGCTTGAAATTGCCGTCTCCGATTACAAGACCGTACGGGAAGCGCTCTCGCAAATGGTAAAGGTGCTGGGGGACTTGGTTGCATCTGCAGGCAGGGAAGCCTCCCTTACCGCGGATGTTCTCGCGCGAATCGAAATGTCCGCACAGAAGCTAGCTGCCGCTCAGAATCAGGCAGACCGATATCTAGACAGCGTCTCTGAAATTTTGACCGAGACCCATCAGGATTTCGCCGATAACATGCGGAAAACGCTTGGAGAAGGCCACAAGCAATTCTTTGAAAATCTCTCAAGTGCAACTTCGTTGCTGAGAGAGGGCATTCAAGAACTTGAAAGCGTGCTGAGCGGAATTGGTGAGGCCAGGCGAGTGGGGAAATAGCTTATGCTTGGCAGGCGAATCGTTCTCAAGCGAGGTGGAAAGGATCAAGCCGAAAAGCCGTTCTGGATCTCCTTTGCCGACTTAATGACGGCGTTGATGATTCTGTTTCTCGTAGTAATGAGCGT
>JANYCV010000244.1 GCA_025360145.1 Acidobacteriaceae bacterium | reverse complement strand
GGGGGCGGTGAAGCAGCAGGCCAACGTGGAGCTTGAGCAACAGATGAACATGAAGTCGTGCGTGGACTGCCACAAACAACGCACGACTGCGGTGACTTGCACAATCTCCCGTGAGCTGGGCCAGTAGGCTTGAAACGGACTCGGCGGCCAAAGTATCAGCGGGCAGCGGAACGCTTGCGCCCTCGGGAACTGATGTAGAGCGGCGCGCGAACACGCCGTAAGCATGGGCGCGCCAGAGCCACTCTCGGCTTTCACCGCACGAACTGGTCTACGAAATCCGCGCCCAGACCGACATCCGCGTAGTGTTTCCGGCACATGTCGATCTTGGTGAACACGTCTTCAAAGCCGGTGTGATTTCCATTTTCGTCCACGTAGTACATGCAACCGGAGATATTAAAGAACGTAATCATCTCCTCCACGTCGGCATCGACCATCAGCGTGTGGGTTTCTCCCGGCGGCTCAAAAACGTAATCGCCGGCTCTGGCGATCCAATCATGCTCTAAATAGCGCCACGAACCTTTGATGACGTAGCCATGCACGGGCGCCGGATGGCGATGCCTGCTCAGAATGCCGGCCCTTCTCACTCGCAGCAGGTTGCACCAACCACCCGCAAGAGTATTGAGCATGAGCGGACGAAACCAGACATTCGGCGACTGCGGAACCCATACTCGTTCATCCTCGGGCACGGCGCTAACGACGATCTGTTCAGGAGAAAGGGGATGCGATGTGTGCGTGATCATTTTCCTACCTAATTGAATATCCGCCATCGACAGGAAGGACGACGCCGGTGATAAATGCAGCGGCTTGTGAGCATAAGAATAACACTGGACCGGTTACGTCTGCGGGTGTGCCCCAACGGTTCATCGGAGTACGGGCAATAATCTGCGCCGAACCGGCCGGATCCTGTTGCAGCGCAGCCGTCAGATTCGACGTGATCCATCCCGGAGCAACGGCATTGACGCGGATGTTGTCCGGCGCCCAGGCAATCGCCAGCGACTTTGTCAGTTGTGCGATTCCCCCTTTGCTGGCACTATAGGCGGGGACGCGCGCGCCGCCAAAGAAGCTGAGCATGGATGCGGTGTTAACGATACACCCTCGCGCTTTCGCCAGCAGTGGCCGGCATCCAACGCAAAGGCGCATGGTTCCCGTGAGATTCACGTCCACTACCCGCTCGAATGTAGGCATGTCGAATTCCGCATCGCGCAGAATCGTTCCGGCGCAGTTCACAAGAATATCAAGGCTATCCAGCCTGGCCACAAGCGCGTCAACTTCCGCTTGCGAGCTTACGTCCACAGGGGTGGCGGGCAGTAGACTCGATTCACAATCCGGACCCGGCAGGCCTGTAACCTGGACACTGCAACCGGCGCGGTGAAGAGCCTCCGCAATCGCCTTGCCGATGCCGCTGGTGCCGCCGGTGACAAGCGCCGACTTTCCTTCGAATTCGGGTGTGGAATGCGGCGCAGTCAGGGTCACTTAAACGGACCGCCCGCGCGAAGCGCTGCCAGAATACACATGAATTTCGAGTATAACCCTGAAGGGAAGATTCAGGCGATAATCGGGAGATGAAGCAATTCCTGGGCATCCTGCTCGGCGCGGTGGTGTTGAGCGCGGCGCCGAATACGCCTTCGGTGGCCGAGGCAAGGAAGTTTCTGAACGAGGCCGAGGCGCGGCTGCTGGAGTTGACGAACCAGGCGGGCCGTGCGGCCTGGGTGCAATCGAACTTCATCACCGACGATACGGAAGCTCTTTCGGCGCTGGCGAACGAACGGCAGATTGGCGCGGCGGTGGAGTTCGCGAAGGCCGCAACGCGATTCGACAAAGTGGCTCTTCCTCCGGACATGGTCAGGAAGATGAAACTTCTGAAGTTGTCTCTCACGCTGGCGGCTCCGTCCAACGATAAGGAACGGACCGAAGTAACGCGCATCGCCTCCGGCCTGGAAGGCATGTACGGAAAGGGAAAGTATTGCCCCGGCGGCGCCAGCGATAAAACCAAGTGCCTGGACCTGCAAGACATCACCAGGATCATGGCGAACAGCCGCGATGAGAAGGAACTGAAGGATGTCTGGAAGGGATGGCGGACCGTCTCGCCTCCGATGAAGACAGGCTACACGCGGTTGGTGCAGTTGGCGAATAAAGGCGCGCGGGAGTTGGGCTTTGCCGATACCGGCGCCATGTGGCGGTCCAAGTACGACATGCCGCCAGATGAATTCGCGAAAGAACTGGACCGGCTTTGGGAACAGGTGAAGCCGCTGTACATGTCGCTTCATGCCTACGTGCGCAACAAGCTGCGGGAGAAATACGGCGACGCGGTGGTGCCGGCTACCGGGCCGATTCCTGCCCACTTGCTTGGGAATCCGTGGGCGCAGTCGTGGGAAAACATCTATCCGCTGCTTGCTCCGAAGGACGCCGATCCGGGCTTCGACCTCACCGAAATCCTGAAAGCGCGAAAGACGGATGCCATTGGAATGGTGAAGTACGGCGAAGGCTTTTTCATGTCGCTGGGATTCGCGGCGTTGCCTGCCACCTTCTGGGACCGTTCGTTATTCGTGAAACCAAGGGACCGTGAAGTGGTGTGCCACGCCAGCGCCTGGGACGTGGATAACGTGAACGATCTTCGCATCAAGATGTGCATCGACATTACCGGCGAAGACTTCTCCACCATTCACCATGAGTTAGGGCATAACTTCTACCAGCGCGCCTACAACACGCAGCCGTTCCTGTTTCGCGACAGCGCGAATGACGGATTTCACGAGGCCGTTGGAGACACCATCGCCTTGTCGGTAACGCCGGAATATCTGGTGAAACTCGGCTTTCTGAAAACCGCTCCGGACCAATCGAAGGACATGGGATTGATGTTGCACAAGGCTCTGGAAAAAGTGGCCTTCCTGCCATTTGGATTGCTGATCGATCAGTGGCGATGGAAAGTGTTCAGCGGCGAGATTACGCCCGAACAGTACAACCAGGCGTGGTGGCAGTTGCGGCGGAAGTATCAGGGAATTGCCGCGCCGGTGGACCGCACCGAAGCCGATTTCGACGCAGGAGCGAAGTATCACGTCGCGGCCAATGTCCCCTACATGCGGTACTTCCTCGCCGACATCCTGCAATTTCAATTTCATCGTGCGCTGGCGAAGACGGCGGGATGCACTGAGCCTCTGCATCGCTGCTCAATTTATAACAGCAAGGAAGCCGGGGCGAAGTTGAATGCCATGTTGTCGATTGGGCAGAGTAAGCCCTGGCCCGATGCGCTGGAGGCATTGACCGGGCAGCGGCAGATGGATGCTTCGGCGATCGTGGATTATTTTGCCCCGCTGAAGGTCTGGCTGGACGAGCAGAATAAGGGCAAGCCGGTGGGGTGGTAGCACCATTGGATCGCAAATGAGCGATGATTAAATAGGGCGGTGCAACGTGGCTAGAGGGTGGGAGAGCAAGTCGGTTGAGTTGCAGATGGAAGAGGCGGAAGATAGGAAAAAAGCCTCCGTTGGCCGCGAACTGGCGGCTCATGAGAAGGAATTGTTGAGGGATCTGCGCGTCCTGCAACTTTCTCGAACTCGGATCTTGCAACAGATTTCCGAAGCCTCGCACGAGGGTTATAAGGCAATATTGCAGCGGGCGCTGGCGGATCAGGATCACAAAGTCATGGAGCTGGAAACGCGCCTCAATTCGCCGTCGGGCTAAACAGGACAGTGACCGAACCGGCCGATCCTGTTACGGCATCGCGCACGGCCAGCCGCGGACTTCCGTAACGGCGAACTTGAATAGCGCTTTGACTTCCTCATAATTGCACTCCAGCCGGCTGATAGGGACGTGTCTTGGTCTGAATTGGGGCCGGGTGGGGATAGACACGGCTGAAGATTGAAGATACAAGTATGGGCAGGAGGTGGAGCGCCATGACGCGTACCACGAAGGTTTCCCTGTTTCCGATGGCTGGATTATTAGTTTCGTTGGCAAGCTGCGGCGGACCCGTTTCGCAGCACGACGTGAACGAAAAGTTTTACCTGATTGCCAGTAATACGAAAGTGCCGTACTGGCAGAATGCGTTCGCGGGACTGAGTAAGGCTGCTGCGCAATTGCAGGTGCAGGCGGAAATGGCGGGTCCGGATAAATACGATCCGAAGGCGCAGCACGAAGCGTTTCAGCGCGTGCTGGCTAAAAAACCATCCGGGATACTGCTCTCGGCCGCAGATCCGGAATTGGTGAAAGCGGACATCCAAGCCGCCATTGCGCAAGGAGTGCCCGTCATCACCATCGATTCGGACGCGCCTGGCAGCCGCCGGCTGTTCTTCATCGGCACCGACAATTACAAGGCCGGGATGATGGGCGGGCAGGTAGCGGCGAAACAGTTAAACGGGAAGGGTACCGTGGTCGTCTTCAGCATGCCGGAACAAGCCAACTTGAAGGAGCGGCTGCACGGATATCAGGATGCGTTCGCAGCCTATCCGGGGATCAAGATCGTTGAGGTTGTGGACATTCACGGCAATCCGACGGTGGCTTTCGACAAAACCACGGAATTGATCGAGAAGGCCAAGAACGCGCCTGATGCTTTTGTTTGTCTGGAAGCGATTGCCTGCCCCGAAGTGGCGGATGTGCTGGATCGGAAAAATGTGAAGGGAAAAGTAGTGGTCGCGATGGACACCGACGAACGCACGCTGCAGGCGATAAAGAAAGGTTTAATTACCGCAACTATCGGACAGAAGCCTTTTACAATGGCTTACTTCGGACTCCGTGTGCTGGACGATCTGGTGCACCACAAACTGTCGCCGCTGGATGCGAATTTCGCCCAGGATTCCCAATCGCCGGTTCCGGTGTTTGTGGACACGGGCGCAACCCTCATTGATCGCAGCAACGTGGAATCATTCCTGAAGGATACTGCGACTGCCGTTGCGCATTGACGACTAAAGTCCTTTTGACGGCCAGGCGGTTACCGGGTTGTCTAAGTATAGTGCCGCATCGGCTCGGATACCGGCTTAGCCCTAAAATCAAACATTCGACGCCGCACAATTCAGGAGAGTTCTGTATCACAAAAATTAGCATCGTTTTTTCAATTGCTTTAGTGAGAATGATTTCGAGTGCAAGTGCTCCGGCCGCAAGAGCTGGCGGCACAACCACCTGCCCCACGGGCACGAAAGCATCTAGCGCCTTCCCGATCTCTAACCTGGACGCGAACGCCAGCACC
>JANYCV010000223.1 GCA_025360145.1 Acidobacteriaceae bacterium | reverse complement strand
CAGATTCTGGAAGCCGTAAGGGACGGCGCGCAGATCGTCAAGAAAATCTTCTGGGCCTTCCAGGCCAAGGAGCAAGCCCGTTTCATGACTGATTCCGTTCTCGATCTGCACATAAAGAGAATGACCAAGGTGCGCAACGCCTTGCTGACATCCGCGCCCGTTACTCTCACCGAGACCGGACGCAAGGTTCTGGCGGGAGAGCTGAATCTAATGGACCTTAGCGAATTGGACAGGTGGCACGGTGGAGTCCATCTGAAACGGTAGTAGACTTGCCTCTCTGGATCAGATAAGAACCTATGGCTCGCGAATACTCTCTGACGCCGCGTTCGGTACCGCGCGTCGAAACCAAATACCGCCGGATTGTGACGGACCTGCCTTCCCCGCAGTCGGTCGCCACGCTCGAAAAGCTCCAGACATTTGAACCAATCGCCATGCGGGGCCAGCCGCCCATTGTGTGGGATCGGGCGGAAGGTTTTCAGGTTTACGATGCCGCGGGAAATTGCTGGATCGACTGGTCGTCCGGCGTACTAATCACGAATGCGGGGCACGGTCGGCAGGAAATTGTGGATGCCATCGTGCGGCAGGCGAAATCTAAGCTGCTGACGAACTATTGCTTCCCGAGCGAGATCCGTGCCCAGCTTGTAGAAAAATTAGCTTCACTTTTTCCCGAACCGCTGAAAAAAGTTTTCCTGTTGACCACCGGTTCAGAGACAGTGGAATGCGCCATCAAGCTTTGCCGCTCGTATGGAGTTAAGGTGGGGGGGCGGGCAAAGCACGTCATCGTCTCCTTCGAGAAAGCTTTTCATGGGCGGACATTGGGGGCGCAACAGGCCGGTGGTATCCCGTCGCTGAAGGAATGGATTGTCAATCCAGATCCGGGATTTGTGCAAGTACCATTCCCCGATGGATTCCGCACGCCCGATTCCTCGTTTGACTTTTTTCTGAAAAGTTTAGATGAGTGCGGAATTGGTCCGCAAAATGTGGCGGGCGTGATCATGGAAACCTACCAGGGCGGTAGTGCGGCATTTGCTCCGGTGGAGTACATGCAGGCCATGCGACAGTGGTGCGACGGCCACGAGGCGCTGCTGGTGTGCGATGAAGTGCAGGCGGGCTTCGGGCGCACCGGAACGCTGTGGGGTTATGAACATTACGGTATCGTTCCCGATCTGACTACGTGGGGGAAGGGGATTTCGAGTTCTCTCCCGCTGGCGGCGGTGATCGGGCGGCGCGACGTAATGGATCTGCATCCAGCGGGCAGCATGACATCCACGCACACAGGCAATCCGGTCTGCTGCGCGGCGGCGCTCGCATCCATCGATCTTGTGCTGAAAGAAGATCTGGCCGGCAATTCAAAACGAATGGGTGATTTACTGCACACCCGTCTGCATGAGTTGAAAGAGACCACTCCGCAGTTCGGCGCGGTGGATGGCAAGGGCCTTGTTGCAGGCGTGGCGTGCGTGAAGCCGGGCACGAAGGAGCCCGATGGGGATCTTGCCTGGAACATCATCGGGAAATGTATTGAAAAAGGGGTTCTGCTGTTCAGCCCGGTGGGCTTTGGCGGCGGCACGGTCAAGATCTGTCCGCCGCTCGTGATCAACGAAGAGGCTATGACGGAGAGTCTCAATGTGTTCGAGGAAGCCGTTCACGAGGCGCTCGCTTGACGCCACAAGTCCTGGTAGTGGGCGGGGGGATGATCACGGTCGATCAGATACTTCCGTCGCTCTATCACATGCAACGGCAGGGTGTGATCGGTTCGATTGCCGTGTGCGCGCAACATGCCCGCACTGTGCAAAAGCTGAAGGATTCGTCGATTTTCGCCATGGCATTCCCAGGGCAGTCCTTTGATGCCTATCCAAATTCCGGAGATTCGCCGCAGCCGGATCTCTACAAAGAAGTGATTGCGAAGATGGCGCGGCACAACATCGTGATCGCCGCCGTGCCGGATCAGCTTCATTTCGATGTAGTGATGACGGCGCTGCAACACGATCAGCATGTGTGTTGCGTGAAGCCGCTGGTGTTGACCGCCCGCGAATCAGTGGTGATCGAAGCGGAAGCGCGCAAACGCGGCCTGGTGGTGGGCGTGGAGTACCACAAGCGGCTAGACGATCGCAGCCTGATGGCGCGCCAGAAATACCGGCAAGGCTTGTTCGGCGAGTTCCGCCTGGGCACTGCGACGCTGATGGAAAAATGGTATTACCGGGAGTCGAATTTTCAGAACTGGTGTACCACTGAACATTCCGATACGTTCTCCTACATCGGTTGCCACTACGTCGACCTGGTCCATTTCATCACGGGCCTGCTGCCGGCCTCTGTGAGCGTTTATGGCATCAAGGATAAATATCCCAATGGCAACGAAGGCTACCTCTGGACCGATGCCCGTGTCATCTGGCAGAACGGCGCTTGTTTGAATGTGCAGAATTCGTTAAGTTTTCCGGATTCGGCGCCGGGCACCAATACGCAGGGCATTGTGATGCACTGTTCCGGCAACAATGCCGGCGGGCTGATTGAGCATTCCGATCAATACCGCGGACTGCAATACAGCTACGTAAACCCAGCGCAATATGCCGAACCTAGCCCTGACTATTTTCAGTATGTCGATCTTGGCGGAGAGGGACTTCAGCCGGTAGGCTACGGCTACCGATCTCTCGAATTCATCCTGAAAAAATGCATTGCGGTGGAGTCCGCCGCGGACCGGCAGGCGTTTCTGGCATCGCTGGATGCGGAAGGCATCCTTGCGACTCCCGCCAACAGTAGATATAACGAATTAGTCATGGAAGCTGGACGTCTATCGATTCTGAACAATGCCCGTGAGGTGGTTATTGAATACGGACCCACACCGGGAGTGAGACTGCGCGCATGAAAACCATTCGTCTACTGCTTTGCTTCTGCTTCGCGCTGCTACTTTTTGCGTCCGGTCCGGGATTCCGCGGCAGGCGGCAGTTTGACGAACATTTCCAAAAGCACGGGAATGAATTTGGTAATATCACTCAATCCGAATACCTGCGACTGGCGCAGGAACTTCGGGACGCCCCGGCAGGCGGTCCCATTCTCGAAGCCCGGCGTGGCGCGGTGGTGACAAAGTTTGACAAGCGCAAGGGATACTTCGGCGCTTACAACGCCGACAGGACGATCCGTACTTTCTTCATACCGAACCAGGGCGAGAGCTACTTTCGAAGGCAGGCCGAACGATGAACGATGCTGAGATGATTTCTTACCTCCGTGAAAATGGATATCCGGAGCATGTGGTCAAGGCCGGACGCAGGGGTTTGGTGGAGCGCTGGAATAAGTTTGTGGACGATGTGGGCAAAGGCTACAAGCTGGGTCTGGAGGACTACCGCAACGATCTGGATTTGCGTGGAATCATCTCTATGGTGGGGTTGGAAGATGAGGTCCGCGAGGCGGATGCGGAACTGGAGTTGCTGCTCACCAAACGCACGGTGCGGGTGTGGGAAAGTGGCGTCGAGGATTCGTTCTGGGATTACGGCTATCCGAAAAATGCGTCGGGGGAACTGCTGGGAGATCTGCGCGAGGAAGGCCTGGCGGAATGATTTAAGCTGGCGCATATCTGGGCAACCGCTCCCTTGCGCTCACGGCTCAACTGCTCGATTTTGCAGTGCGGTGAACGCGAGGGAGCGGGTCCGGCGGTGACTTATCTTCAGTTGCCCTGGAAATTGACTGCAACCAGCTCAGTTGCGGACGTTCCGGCTGAGTCCGTCACTGTCAACTGAAATGTATAGAAGTTGCGTCCCGAGGCGAACTGGACTTCCGGAGTGGCCGTGTTTCCGTGAAGAATTGCGGCGGATGGGCTGCCTTGCGGGATCGACCACAGATAGGTCAGAGGCTTGCCATCGGCACTGAAGGACGCTGTCCCATCCAGCGTGATCTGCCGCGCGATCACTGTAGCGTTCTTGGGTCCGGCGGACGCCGTGGTGCCTGCGGGGGTCGCCAGAAAAGCGTGAACCTCGCAGGTGCTTGGATCCCCACAGGTGCTTTTTTGAAGGCCAAAGCCTGCGATCTCTCCAACATCATTGATCCCGGAAGCGTACAACAGAGGCAAAAAGGGGGAGTCGCCAAGAATGAGGGTGTTGAGGTCTTTCATCACGCCGTTCTGCCAGAGGAACGGGCGTATGTTCCCGGTCGCCACGCTTCCGTCTACCGACACGCCAACCACCTCGCCTCTGTCGTTAATGCTGAAGCCGGCGCTGTTAACATCCCCTGAAAGCGTGCCGAGGTCCCGCATGCAGCCGTTTAAGCCCGTGTCAGCGCAGCCGATACCTTTCTCCCTGGTCCACAGGAAGGCGTGAATGGTTGTGCTTGGGGTTCCCGCTGTGTCGCCGGGCAGGGCCGAATTACCAACCACCTGACCTCGGTTATTGATCGAGAAAGCATGATTTCCGATCCCCAACGAAGCAGTATTTATCCTCCCGCCGAGGTTGCCGAGGGAAGTGACCGAGCCGTCTTTTTCCCAGAGGACGGCGTGCTCCCCAGCTACGAACGGAGGAAGTACGGTGGTCGCGCACGACCCCGACGATCCGGCGACCTGGCCGTTGTCGTTGATCCAGAAGGCCATTCCGACGGTGTCGCCGTTGACCTGACCGTAGTTGAGCGGAAGGAGTGTCCGCTTCTCGCCCGGCTTTGGCCCCCAGATGACGGCTTCATAATCGAGAACTTGAGGCCCGGTGCCGTTGACTGCCACTCCGGGTGCGCACTTTGGGTCCCGAGTGCTATTCTCCTCAATCCCGGCAACTTCGCCTCGATTGTTGATCGCCGACGCCCAGCCGTTGTTGCCTCCCAGCGTCATCGGGAGCTGAGTCATCACGCCGTCTTGCCACAGGACAGGTAGACAATTGAGGCCGGTACCGTAACCGCAAAAGTTTTCACTATTTGGATCTTTAGTGGAGCTTTCAGCTTGACCCACGGCCTGGCCCCTTTCATTGACGACAAACGGTACACTGTTCGGTCCTCCAAG
Organism: Acidobacteriaceae bacterium; assembly: GCA_025360145.1. Classification (GTDB taxonomy): domain Bacteria; phylum Acidobacteriota; class Terriglobia; order Bryobacterales; family Bryobacteraceae; genus JANXXV01. Next base: position 433 of record JANYCV010000223.1, on the reverse strand, counting down.
TCCGGGTGTGGCGATGTCCATTATCCGTCCTCCTTGCCACAGGACAGCGTGCTGTTTGCCGTCAGGGCCGATCGCCACGCCAGTTACCAAGCCCTTATTGTTCACGAAGGTGGCTTGGCTAAACGTCCCGCCTGGCAGCGTGCCCAGGTCTTTGACGATATAGCGTCGTGGTGGCTGTGCTATTGCAGGTGCGGCTAACAAGCTGGCCGCGGCAATCAAAGTTACGATCGATTTCATATGTTTGTTCCTCCATTCAAATAAGCGCAAAGTGTTGAGGGAAGCTATCACGGAATCAGCGGACCCCGATGGTGACTTCATTGCTCGTGCGGCTGAGGTAAGTCAAGCGCACGGGTACAGCAGCTCCCGGCGTAACGCCGCTGGGTACGCGGACGTTCGCCTGGTTCAAACCCGGGTATCCGGGCGCATTGCCGAA
>JANYCV010000139.1 GCA_025360145.1 Acidobacteriaceae bacterium | reverse complement strand
GTCCTAAGCATCTTGTTTTCATTTGCGCTCACGAGGTATGCTTCGGACCATGATTATGTCTCGACACCGAATCTGCAGATCTCTATGGTGTGAACATATCAAATGAGGAAAGAGTGGGCTGAAAAGAGGCAATTGTAGTCAAGACAAGCGGAGGATAAAAACACGACGGACTCCTGATGTTGATCTGACCCTTCCTCATTGAAACTGTCACCTACACACATTGTGTTCTCTGAAGTCGTGGGGCCTCTTCATCTCAAGCCTCCAGATGTCATTGCGGTGTTCCTCCTGAAAGCGAAGCTGACCGGCAAAGCAAAGTGTAGTTGCGTATGCTACCAAGAGCCGCAGCGGCCACAGTACTCCGGGCTGCCGCAACGGATGAAAAGCTAGCCCTCTACGGCGGACCCAAAGTCCGCGGCACACCGTTTCCCTCATGGCCCATAGTCGGTAGCAACGACGAGCAAGCCTGGATGACCGTCCTCCGCAAAGGCCGATGGAACAGAACCGCCGGCAACTACACCCAGCAGTTCGAAGAGCGCTGGGCGCGGATCATCGGAGCCAAATACTGCCTTGCCACAGCCAACGGAACCGCGGCGCTCATCGTAGCGCTAAACGCCCTCGACATCGGTCCCGGCGATGAAGTGATCGTCCCTCCCTACACCTTCAACGCCACCATCAACGCGGTCCTGATGCAGCACGCGCTGCCAGTCTTCGTCGATAGCGACCCCGAAACATTCCAGATCGACGCCGGCAAGATTGAAGCAGCCATCACCAAACGCACGGCCTGCATCATGCCCGTACACCTGGGTGGAAACGCCGCGGACATGGACACCATCCTCGCCGTAGCAAAGAAGCACAACGTCCCGGTCCTCGAAGACGCCTGCCAGGCGCATCTCGCCGAATGGAAGGGGCGGAAGGTAAGCGGCCTGGGCGATCTGGGCTGCTTCAGTTTCCAGGCGTCAAAAAACCTGAACTCCGGCGAAGGAGGCGCGGTGCTCACCAACAACGAAGACCTCATCCACCGCGCGCGCGGATTTCACAACAACGGCAACCCCTACGGAAGCCCGTTCGCATACAGCGGCGCGGGCTGCAATCTGCGAATGACCGACTTTCAAGGCGCGCTCCTGCTGGAACAACTCACGCGTCTGGAAGCGCAATCGCAGATCCGCGCGCGCAATGCGAACCACCTCACCGGCCAGCTCAAAGAGATCGAAGGCATAACGCCCGCCCGTCAATACGAAGGCTGCACGCGCAACGCCTACCACCTGTACATGTTCCGCTACAACCGCGAGCACTTCCACAACGCGCCAAAGCCGTTGTTCCTGAAAGCGCTGGCAGCAGAAGGAATCCCATGCTACGGCGGCTACACGCCATTGAACAAATCCACCGCGCTCGCCAGCACGCTGAACGGCAAAGCATACCGCTATATTTATTCCGCCAAGGAACTAGCGGACCTCAATGATCGTAACCACTGCCCGAAGAACGATCAGCTCTGCGAAGAAGGCGTGTGGATTCCGCAGACCGCCCTGCTGGCCGACACCGAAAGCATGGACCACATTGCCCAGGCAATCCGCAAGATCCAGAAGCAGTCCGCCAAGCTGCTGGGCTAGGACGGCGGACGCCCTCGTCCACGCGCGACCCCAGGTCGCGCGTGGAGCTTATCTCCCGCTCGCCAGCCCTAGCCGACCCCGCCCGCCGCCAAAGCCAGAACCTTCGCCGCACCCACTCTCTCGCCACCCGCTAACTGGCCGAACACTTCCCTGATTACCGCTTCGCCGGAATGAAACACCTGAAAGTGCTCGAATCAACGAACCGGGAAGTGGTCCGCAGCGTTGGCCAGGGAGCGCCGGAACCATCTGCACGCCATACCGCGCTAACTCCGGTTTTTAAAAAAAACGTTTGCATTTGCAAAAAACTGTTTGCATTTGTCAGAATGTAGTAGTACACTCCCTTTTAGCCGTCCAAACACTAGCTATTCACCAACAAGCAGTAGACCAAGTCCTGTCCGGGTAAGTAAGTGACTAATCACGTGGCGACAAGCTTTGTATTTCGCATTCCATTGGAATCCTTCCGATGCGCCACGAAGATAGATTGGCTTATATAAAATTGATTGCGACCCTACGGCTTCTAGTTGGGTTAATAATTCTGGCTTTGCCATTAGCGGCACAGACAAGAGCGACATTATCCAGTCCAACGCCCGGTTCGACCTTGCCCGGGTCAACAGCTACCTTCACATGGAGCGCAGGAGTTAGTGTTACTCAATACTGGTTAGACGTTGGCAATTCTCTCGCCCAAGGAGATATCGCCAATACCAACATAACGACCGCAACTTCCTTTACACCTACAAACATCCCGACAGATGGAAGAACCATTTATGTCCGTTTGTGGTCGTATATCGGAGGTGCCTGGCAGACTCCGTACGACTACACGTTTATCGCTGCCGGAACTTCGTCCGGCGTTCCGTCCACTTTAGCCACTCCCACGCCCGGTTCAACCCTCCCAGGTTCAACTGTCACCTTCACATGGACGGCAGGCAGTGGTGTAACGCAATATTGGCTGGACGTTGGCAATTCTGTCGGTTCTGGGGGAATCGCGAACACCGGCATAACGACGGCAACTTCGTTCACACCCACAAACATTTCAACCGATGGGAGAACGATTTACGTCCGTCTATGGTCTTACATCGGCGGTGCTTGGCGGACGCCCTACGATTACACGTTCACTGCCGCAGGCGCAGTCAGGTCAACTCTGGCCAGCCCCGCCCCAGGTTCGACGCTACCTGGTTCAACTGCCAGTTTCACTTGGACTACTGGCGTAGGTGTCACTCAATATTGGTTAGATGTGGGCAATGCCGTCGGTTCAGGTGGCATTTCGAATACCGGTGCGACCACCGCAATGTCCTTTACGCCAACGAACATCCCAACGGATGGCAGAACGATCTATGTTCGTTTGTGGTCTTACATAGGTGGTGGTTGGCAAACGCCGTACGATTACACGTTTACAGCTTCAAGCGGAGGTGTGACAGTCATCACAGGACCCAGTCAGCTGCAGGTGAATCTCGGTCCAATGCCGTTTAACATCTACGACTATGCGCATGTTCCATCGGCTAACGGGTTTGTATCCGTCTGTCCGGCTAATTCTCCTTCCATCCGGTCCTGTTACCAGACGATTCTTGCAAACTACCGCGCGCAAGGCGTGACCGGTGTGCGCTTTCAGTTTGGGATCTGCGGTGGCGGCAACTCCACTCCGTTACAAAACTGCGGACAGAATTGGACTCTGGTTTCCGGACCGGCCACCGGTGGGACCTGGATGAACAATGTGAACGCCTTCTTCTCCGATCTCCACGACGCCACGATCTATAACATTACTCCGACGCCTGAGCTTTCCGACTTTGTCAATGCTTACGGTGGTGGTCCAACCCAGTACCTTCCGCCTGCGGCGTCTCCGGCGGGTGCAGACAAGAATTGCTACACACCTGCGGGGATCAACCAGCCGGTTCTTCAATACACGCCCGGCCTGCCCTTTGGATTGATATCCTGCCACACGACCGTGCCGTACCAGTGTTCGTCAAGTAATAAGCACTGTGAGACCGAGTGTCAGCAGGCGGCGGGCAACCCCACTAACGACAGCGCCAACGCCGCTTACAACTGTTCTCCGGCCAATCCTATCTTCGTTGGATGGCAGAACATCTATAACCTAATTAATCAAATGCTCTCCGCGGCTGCATCACACCCGCCGCTGAACGTTTTCGAACTCGACGCGGAGCAGGAAACAGATCCAGTAAACTTCACTGTTCACGCGCGATTCATACTGGATAATGCGCATATTCCATCCGGCAATCCGGATGTCATTAATTCACTCAGGTTCTACATGCAACAAAATCAATTCGATCCCGGAAGAGTAGCTTGGTCGGCGACGCTGGCGAGCCCCAACGTGGCCGCAACTCCGCCGGTTAATTGCTTAGATGTGTATCAAGACTATGCCCGACTGATGAATCCCGCGGGAATCGCCTCCGTAATAGCCGGTGGTTTTTTTGGAAGTCCCTATGGGGCGGACACCAGCAGTAGTGGAATGTATTGCGGCGGCACCTCAACCAGACCGGATGGAACTCCGAATCCTCCTCTGTGGATGGCTCAGTTGCCATTTGGACATTCGCTTCCAAATATTGTCGATATTCACATGTACACCGGTATTCGGAACCCGGCGAACGGCAACTTTTACACAAATGAAGCCTCCGCCCAAATTCAGAGCGATGCGAAAACTGCCTTTGACGACGTGGGCCATTTTCTCTCGGTGATCGGCACGCCTTCCGCGCTTTTCATGATCGGAGAGACACACTCAAACACGAACAACGGCATTGGAGCATCGTGTGAGGGCTCCGCACTCGATTCTGCTTCCCAAACGGTACTGGGCTACAACAGTAGTTCCTATGCAGGCCGAAGCGTTGTTTTCCGGCCGTGGGGTAACATCGCATCCAGTTGTTATACATATGGCGCAAACCAACAGATCAACCAGAACAACAGCGGCCCATATAAGCCGACACAGGAGTAGCGTGGTGATTCGAAGCTTCTTGTTTTCGATACTGGCTCTAGCTTACGTGGCCGATGGGCAGTCGCTATCTGGCGAATTCAACATTTCAGTGGTCAATGAGGCTGGCAAGCCACTGCCGTTTGTGGGAGTGGTCTATCGCCGGATTCCCGCTTATCTTCCTCGCGATCTCAGCCGCTCCGCCGCCCCGCTTTCGGGAGACCAAAGTCATTCCGGTGGCCCCGTTCTTGCCCCTGGAGAGGTTTCACTTCATGCGGCTGGCGTTGTGGATTCCAACGGAAGGCTCGCCGTTGCAGGATTACCTGCCGGCGACTATGTGGTTTGCGGCGGCACCTCGACAGAGGCATATCTGGACCCGTGCAAGTGGGCTACCCCTGTCCACGTAAAGCTATCTGGGGGGATCACGGCTTCTGCCTCGATGATACTAAAGAAAGGTGTTTTTCTGAACATTCATGTGGACGATCCAAATAACGTGTTGACCGAAACCGATGCGAATATGGGTGTTGCTTCCGACATGACTGTTGGAGTCATCTATGGATCTGGGGCGTTTTGGCCCGCCACAAGGGTGAGCCTGAGGCCGAATGGGCGTGACTACAAGATAGTTGTGCCGGCTGGTCAGCCCCTGAATGCCTGGATTTGGAGCCGCCATTTCAGTCTAGCCAGCCAGGCTGGGATAGCTTTGTCGGCTGAAGGCACGAAACAGGCGTTTCAGGCGGTCCTAGGCGTAGATCGGGACGTAACCGTTCGAGTAACAGGGAAATTAAACCCGGATCAATAGGTTCAATGAACAAGGCGAGGAAGTAGAATGCGATACCACGGATTCTCACAAACGATCTTAGCTCTACTCGCGTTAAGTCAAGCCTTCGCGCAAAAACCTATAATATCTTCCGGCGGGGTTGTCAACGCTGCCTCGCTGGTGCCCGTGGGGATGCTCGGCCATGCCTTGGGGCCTGGATCCCTGGCAACCATCTTCGGCCAGAACCTGGCCGTCGAAACTGTCACCGGATCGCCGCCGTATTCCACGATGCTCGGTGGTACATCGGTAACCATTGGTGGTGTGGCTGCACCGCTACTGTACGTCTCCCCGCGACAGATCAACTTTCAACTCCCCATGCCCACTACGGCACTAGGATATGGCTCTCGAATTGGTTATACCCGGGCTCCCGTAATTGTGACCTCTCGCGCGGGCGCCAGCGAGCCGCTATCGGTCGATCTGTATGACTACGGACCTGGAATTTTTACGCTAGACGGCAGTGGATGCGGTAGAGGTGCGGTTCTCAACGTCAAAGCCGATGGAACGGTTTCGTTGAACTCTCCCACAGACAGTGCCTCTCCTGGCGACTTCTTAGAGATTTTCGCTACCGGCCTGGGAATGCCATATGCCAGCATCCCGGACGGCTATCCCAGTCCCCCCGGGCCGTACCTAGGAATTGGCCAAGCTGGCGGAGCCGGTTTCGACGGCGTCGGTGTCATAGGTACTTATGTGGGTCGGGCTCCAGGCTTGGTCGGTGTTGATCAGGTGAACGTTCAAATTTCTGACAGTGTTCGCGACGGCTGTAATGTACCGATGGCCACCGGCGCATTATTTCTTTCTACGCAGCAGGTGCTTGTCAGCATCCGCCGAGGCGGCGGCGCCTGTGTCGATCCACCGCAACAGAGTTTTGGTCAGATTGATCTGCAGCGCACAGTTTTCATGAACTCTGCGTTGCCGGAGATCAATACGCTGACTGCGTTATTTGAGTCGAGCCCCGGGAGGCTAGCTCCGAAACCGATGCCACTGCCGAGCAGCACGGGGAGATGCTCTTCCTACTCGATTACGTCACCGCAGGTTTCTGCCTGTAGCATTCCCGGATATTCGTTCCTGAGCCCGGGAACTCTCACCGTAGACGGTCCGTCGTTGAGCCCGGTGCAGGCCAAGCCAAGCTCAGTGGATGGGAAAACAGTCTACATCGCCACGCTACCGGCGGGCGCAATCCGCAATGGCACGTTCAACGTGATGGCAAGCGCAGACGGGGGCACCGGTCCGTTCCAGACATCCCTGGCGGTAGGATCGGGAATCCAGATTACGTCACAGTTTCCGACCGGCACTGACTTGAGATCTGACTTACCCGTCACGCTCAATTGGACGGGTGGCGATCCGGACACGATCGTCACTATGAGACTCGTCTCGCACTATTTTCCGGTCGACTTCATCGGAACCTGCGCGGTGTCTGCATCGAATCACACGCTTACCTGGAGTCCCGGAATACCGCCGCGTAAGGACACCCCGCTGGCGGGTCTCGGTGACATGGATATCATCGTGGGCGTGGAACCGGCGGCACCATCGACATTCTCGGCACCAGGGTTAACGCTGGGAGGCAGGCAGACCTGGCGCTACGAGTATCGTTTCACAGGACTGCACTACCGCTAATGGCCGGAAAGAATGAAATCGTGAAACTCAAAGGCGTGTAAGGTGAGGTGATAACGTCTACTACGCGCGCAATTTCACGGCATCGAAATGGGAAATCTGCTGAGGATGGCCGGTACTCTCGTGCTTGATAACCATCATTAAGATTGCTGGATCCATCCCTGTGGACGTCGAAACTAACAAACCTGAAATCCCGTATGGAGAAACCCATTACAG
>JANYCV010000134.1 GCA_025360145.1 Acidobacteriaceae bacterium | reverse complement strand
GATGACGTAGTGTCGTTTAAATTGTAGCGACCGGTCAGGATGTTCTTGTTGCCAAAATGCTGGTCCGCGCGCGCGATCCACTGTTTGCCGTCCAGCGACTGGCTGCGAGTATCAATGTAGTTAGATCCCGGAATGCTGAGGTTGGGAGCCGGGTAGAACGTCTTGGCATAAGCTGTAACGGCCGGATGCAACCGGCTGGCGGGAATCTTCTGGCCCGGGAACGGATCGCGGGTTAGCTTCCCGCCAACTGTCCGTGTGCTGGCTGGATCAAAGATTGCCGGCGCAGCATCACCCTGGAAATTGCGCGAGAGATCCCCGGACAACATGGCCGCCGTAGGGATGTTCCCCAGGATCGATTGACCACGGCCTGACTTAGTTGCCTCATACCCAACAAAGAAGAACGTCTTGTTCTTTCCGTTGTAAATCTTGGGAATCCATACCGGTCCTCCAAGCGTCGCGCCAAACTGGTTCTGTCGAAATACCGGAATGCTTAGTTTCGCCTGTTCAGAGAAGTAATTCTGGCTACTCAGGTGTTGATTACGGTGAAATTCGTAGGCACTGCCGTGAAATTCGTTGGTTCCAGACTTGGTGACTACGTTCACGTTCGCGCCCGCGCCCGTTCCAAACTCGGCCGCCGTAATGTTGGTCTGGACCTTAAACTCCTGAATGGCATCAATCGACGGCTGAACGCCATACGATTTGAAGAACGTTTCGTTGTTGTTGACGCCGTCGAGCGTATAGTTGTTGGCCTCAAAACGGAGACCGCTAATGGAGACCGCAGTGCCGGACGACTGGAAAATGGCCGCGCCGGTGCCAACGGCGCCGGGTACCAGCAGCGTGAGCTGCGTGAAACTACGACCGTTCAATGGCAGTTCCACCACCTTCTTGTTGTCGACTGTGGTGGCAACCGTCGACGAGTCCGTTTGAAGCTGAGCGGCGACTCCACTTACCTCCACCCTCTCTGTGACCTCGCCCACTTTCAAAACGATATCGATACGGGACGTCTGGTTGACGTCCAACTTGACGTTGCGCTGAATGTCTGTCCGGAATCCTGGCATTTCCGCCTGGACGGTGTAAATACCGGGCGGCAATGCAGGCACGGTATACGATCCCCCGGCGCCGACCACTACTTTACGTTCAGCGGCCGTTCCGTCATTCGTGATCCTCACCGTCACTCCGGGAACCGCGGCTCCCGATTCATCCGTGATATTTCCAACCACGGTCCCGAGAGATGTCTGTGCGCTCACGGTCCCTGTAAACGATGCCACTGCCAACGAAACTGCTAAACTCAACCTAAGCATTGTGACTCCTTGTGTGGTCGGAAGTATCAGTTGGTGATATAGTTAAGCGCCATCATATTCGACAACGGAGGAAAAAGCAAGCGGTGGTGCAAAGTCGCCAGAATTTTGGGAAATATTCCCGCGTGTCACGGTTGGTAACTCAAATTCTAGTGAGGAGAATGGCGGTTTGCCAGGTTCTGCTTTTTCTGTCTTTAGGTGGGCAAGCTCAAACCGTAATCGCTTCCCAGATTGACTTGCTGAATGCTGCCAGAGAGCTACGCAGTTCGGGAAATGCGAACCTCGCTATGGAGCAGTTGGCGACCCTTCTCGTTTCGGTAGAGAAATCTCCGGACGCCAGTTCCTTGCAGGCTCAGATACTGCATGAAATGGGACAGATCCATGTGGAGAAACGGGAACTGGCACAAGCGGCAGCATGCCTGGAGAGATCCCTGGACAAGGAACCAGGGCAGCCGGTGGTGCACTATGAAGCGGGATTGGTCTACCGCGACATGGGTGAACCGCGAAAAGCTGCCACCCATCTGGAAGCCGCCATCGCAAATGGCTTCCGGAATTTGGGGGCGACCTTTCATTTGACTAACGCATATTTTGCGTCGCACCAAACGGCGGCTGGCCTGGAACGAGCAAATCAGATCATTGCCGCTGCGCCGAAATCCACCGATGTACCGCAGCGGCTGGGTCGGCTGCTGCTCGATCATCTTTATTACAAAAGTGCGCTCGATGCATTCCGGTTGGCTCACGAAAATGCGCCAGACGACGTTGATCCCTGGTTCTACCTGGCCTTGACGCACTTCGCTCTCCAACAGTATCCCGAGGCCATCCGTGTTTTGACTTCGCCTCCGCGTGGCAGCAGTGGTCCTGAAGCTGCGAGCTTGCTGGCTGCCAGT
>JANYCV010000125.1 GCA_025360145.1 Acidobacteriaceae bacterium | reverse complement strand
TTTAGTACCTATCCAATAAGATTCTGACGTTTTCCGGCAGGAAAACGAAGTTATTGAGCAGGGAGGAGAGCGAGTTGCGGGATGATGACAAGCTCCCGGAGTTTCAGGGCGGTGGTGACGACTTCCTTGCCGAATGCGGTCACATAGTACTTGTAGGTGTGCCCGATCTTTTTGATGAGTCCGTGCGTTCGGAGTCGCTTCAGCGCACGTGACATCTGACCGCTGTTGAGTTCAGGCGCATGGCGGCGGAGCGTTTTGTTCTGTAGTCCGCTGATATTGAACTCGCCGCGAACGATAGAGCACAGCAGTTTTTCATCGTCCGGGTCGAACAGGTTGAACCCGGAGTAACGCCGCCCCTCCAGTTCCACGGGTTGGGAGAGTTTATCGAGCCTGTCTCTGCCTGCGCGCGGATCTTCAATCGCCGAAAGAAACTCCAGATAGCGTTTGTTTGAAGCCGCCAGCAGTTGGCGCAGCGCCGGAAGACTGTAGATGCTTTTCTGCATGGGTGCCCACTGGACGCCACGGGTGCCATCACGATGTTCTACCTCGCGGTAGTGCTTGAAAAAGGCCGGATCGTTGACCGTAGTTTCGATCCGTAGAATGAGGCTGAATTTGTCGTACAGTTTGAGCGAAACCGGCCCCATGGTGTGTTTGATCCGCGTCCCTTCGATGCGGATATTAAAACGGTTGCCCATCTCGCCCTCGAACTGCGGAGAGAGCTTCTTGCCCAGAAACGTCGCGATGTTGTCCGGCTTGACGGTATGAACGCAGTGCGTGTCAGATTTCCATAGATGGCCTGCAGGTCGGCCTGCCTGCGGAAAACAACATCGGTAGCGTATTCGCACTGGTTCACACTCCAGTGGTAGCCGCTGGCGAAGTCCGCATAGATCGGGCAACACAACCGCGCCCACTCGTCCAACCGTTCGTGGATGCGCTTGGCTTCCCAACTATCGGAAATGGCCTGTGCCTTTTGCCAGTCCCCGATGTGCGTGAAGGCGTTGTCGGCCATTCGATATTCGATCCCGGACTGGCGCAACCGGCCCGCCAGCCAGTTATGCCCGTTCAGGCAGATCTGCAAACGGCAGGGCAGCCAGGTCGGTACCCGCACGTGACAGAGGCCAAGTTCTTCATCGACGAAATAGAAGTAGTAATGCAGGCACTTGCCGTCATTGGGCACAAGATAGGTCTTGCCGGTTTGTTTGTTGTGCCATGGCTTGTACGTCGAACATGGCTCCATCGCCGACAGGATGCAGACCAGTCCCGGGCGTCCTCCCCGTTTTGCCAGCAGTTCCTGTGCCCGATCCTCTTTCCGTACGCTTCGCGTTCGGATGAACTCGATCTCGATGCCGGCTTCCTTCGCCATCCGCTCCGCATTCTCGCGAATCCTCTCACGAAACGGTTCCGCGAATTTCGGATAGTCGAAAATCCGCACCTGTCGTGCATACAGAAACGACGTCATTCCTCCGGCGTAGCAGATCCCCGGCAGCGTGCCGAATATCAACATCCGGTCATAGCAACCCAATACCCCCGCAATCTGTGACGCGTGCCGTTCCGTCAGTAGTTCGACGCCCATTCTGGCATCGTACCCGATTTCCCTGTTTGGTTCCGGCTACGCCGGGGTAGGATTAAGCATCAGCTTCTTACAGACCATGCACAGCTCTCAAGTTATTCGTTCACCGTTTGAAAAATTCTATCTCCGACAGACTCCTAGAACACCAGCTTCAGCGCCAGTTGCACCACGCGGGCTGCGTACGCGGAACGGGTCTGGCCAAAGCCGGAATTGCTGCGAGAGGCGTTTGCGGCCTGGAAATTCGTTTTGTTCAGGAGATTAAAGAATTCGCTGCGGAATTCCAGGCGTTGCTTCTCTTTGAATAGAGGGAAGTCCTTGTGCAGTCCCAGGTCGGCATTGTAGAAGGCCGGGGCGCGTGCAATATTTCTTCCGGCATTGCCGAACGACACCAGCGGGCTGGTGGGCAATTGTACGTTGGCGGCGTTGAAGTAGTTGTCGATGTTGCGCTGGCTGGACGGCAACATAATGTCGCCGGTGATGTTCGGCCGGTAGGTCGGTGCGGTGCTGACCTGGAATTGCGAGGACGGTCCATAGGTCAGATTGATCGGCGTTCCGCTGGTCATCGTATTAATCAGCGAAGTGTTCCAACCGCCGAGTAGGGCATTCACCACCGGATGCAGGGTGGAACCGAATTTGCGGCCCTTTCCGAAAGGAAGGTCATACACTACCGTCGTGGTATTGTTCAGCGGCTGGTTGTAGCTTCCCAGGCCTTTTTCGTTCCTCAGGTCGCGGAAGTTGACGCGCGAATTGTCGCCGTTTGCGGTTTCCAGATGTCCGGCGGCGTTGTCAATTGCCTTGGACCAGGTGAAGCTGTTCAGCATGTAAAACCCTTCGGAGAACCGCTTTTCCACCTTCGCCTGGAAGGCGTGGTAATCGGAAAACCCGCCGCCAAAAGACTGCTGGATGAAGCCGAAACCCGTCACTGGCCGACGCGCTGCCAGTGAAATATTCTCTCCTACGTTGTTCGGGCGGGCGGTATTGTAGTCGCCGAGAATCATCAATTTGTTGGCGCGATTTCCTACATAGGCCGCATCTACAACCCAACCGCGGCCCAGCTCCCGCTGAATGGTGAAGTGCCAATTCTGAACGTAGGCGGTGCGGTTGTTCACCGGTGTGAAGTTGGTCCTGGTATTTAGCGTAGTGAAGTTGGCAGGCGAAGCCATGCTGGGAACGAAGCCGAGCATCGTTGGCCGGAAACAATCGGGGGATGCCTGACCTGCGGCGCAGATTGGGGTGGCCGATGCGAACGCGCCGTTCACCAGCTTGTAGGGAACCTGGTTGATTGCGGTGTCCACCACTGTGGGCCCGTTATAGGAGAGTATGTTTTCGCCGCCCATCCGGTTGAAGTGGATGTAGCTGACTCCGTAGCCGCTGCGGATCACCGTTTTCGGGGTCAGGGTGAAGGCAAAACCGACGCGGGGCGCCCAGTTGTTGCGATCCGGATTCACCAGCGCGCGATCCGCGATGCTGCCGGATTTCGCCTGGATCAATTTCATGGCGATCGGGTCGAAATTACCCAGCCGGTTGTCGGCTTCCCATTGCGGCGTGCCGTATTCGTAGCGGACACCCAGATTCAGCGTAAGCCGGTTATTCACTTTCCAGTCGTCCTGGAAGTACATGAAGTGCATCTGCTGGCGGTAGTTCACCACCACATTGTTCGTCAGTTCGTAGGTATCGCGCGCACCGAACAGGAAATCGGCCACGTTGTAGAAGTCCTGGCGGCTGGCGCTGGACGGTTTGCTGAACTGGCCACCGTACGAATCGTAACCGTACTGCGGGCTGAAGTCCAGAATTTCGGTGTTGATTTTCTGCCACTCGTAGCCAACCTTTAACGTGTGCCGGGAAAGGATCTTCGAGTAGTTCACCTTCGGATTGACAACCAGCGGGTTCTGGAATTGCGGTGTGCTGCCGCGACGCCCCA
>JANYCV010000115.1 GCA_025360145.1 Acidobacteriaceae bacterium | reverse complement strand
CTGGTGGAAAAGGGCGGACGCGTGGTCTTCTTCGCGCCATCCACGGGCGAGCTGGAACGTTTGGCGGACATCCTGCAAGAGTACAGAGTCCCGTTCCAACTAGGTCTCGACCCGAACGATACAACACCGCAGTATCTGGCCGAACGTGCTTACATGGCGGGTGCCGTGGCCGGAACGTTTCTGGTGAAGGGGCGCGTCAAGCGGGGCGTTGTTTTCACCGATGCCCATCTCGCCATCTTCGGATCGGAGGATCTGTTCGACACCTCCGATTTGATCGCGCAGCCCGGCCCATCCAAGTCGCAGTTGGCGGCGTTTCAGGCGGACATCGCGGATCTGAAACCCGGAGACTTCGTAGTTCATGTGACGCACGGAGTGGGAAAGTTTATCGGGCTGCGCGTCCTGGGGCAAGGCGGGCAGACCGGCGATTTCATGCTGCTGGAATATGCGGCGGAGGCCAAGCTCTACGTGCCCCTCACCCGCATGGACCTGGTGCAGAAATATCGCGGCGCGGGCGAGGGCGCTCCTCCGCTGGACCGCATGGGCGGGGCCACCTGGAATAAGACCAAGACGCGCGTCAAGACGCGGATGCGCGACATGGCGGATGAGTTGCTGAAGCTGTACGCAGAGCGCAAAATGGCCGAGGGCTTCTCGTTTTCCCCCGATGCGAACTGGCAGCGCGAGTTTGAAGATGCCTTCGAATACAGCGCCACCAAAGATCAGATTTCCGCCGTGCGCCAGATCAAGAAGGACATGGAGAGTCCGCATCCCATGGACCGCCTGCTGTGCGGAGACGTGGGATTCGGCAAGACGGAAGTGGCCATGCGCACCGCCTTCAAGGCGCTGGGCGACGGCAAGCAGGTGGCATTGCTTGCGCCCACCACGGTGCTGTGCCTGCAGCACTTCGAATCGTTCAAGCGCCGCTTCGCCGCCTTCCCGGTGAAGGTGGAGATGCTCAGCCGTTTCCGTTCGGCGAAGGAGATTAAGGCATCGCTCGAAGAAGTGGCTGCGGGCAAAGTGGATATCGTCATCGGGACGCACCGGCTGCTGTCCAAAGATGTGGAGTTCCACGATCTGGGGCTGTTGATCGTCGATGAAGAGCAGCGCTTCGGCGTCACGCACAAGGAGAGACTGAAGACCATCAAGAAGAACGTGGACGTGCTGACCATGAGCGCCACGCCGATCCCCCGCACCCTCCATATGTCGCTGCTGGGCATGCGCGATATGTCCACCATCGAGACGCCCCCCAAGGACCGGCTTGCGATTCAGACGGTGGTGGCGCATTTCGATAAGGATCTGATCAAGACAGCCATCGAGCAGGAACTGAGCCGCGGCGGGCAGGTTTACTTCGTCCACAACCGCGTGGACAGTATCTTCATGCGCGCGGCTATGATCCAGGAAATGCTGCCGGATAGCCGCATCGGCGTGGGCCACGGGCAGATGGGCGAAGCCGCACTCGAAAAGGTTCTGATGGGATTCATGAAGCACGATTTCGACGTGTTCGTCTGCACCACCATCGTGGAAAATGGCCTGGACATTCCGCTGGCGAATACCATGATCATCGAGAACGCCGAGCGTTATGGCCTCTCCGAGCTATATCAACTGCGCGGCCGCGTAGGGCGGTCGAATCGCAGAGCGTATGCGTATTTGCTGGTGCCGGGCGATACCGAACTAAGCGAAGTAGCCCGCAAGCGTTTGGCGGCGTTGAAGGAGTTTAGTGACCTGGGCGCTGGATTCAAGATCGCGGCGCTCGATCTGGAACTGCGCGGCGCGGGCAATCTGCTGGGTGGAGAACAGCACGGGCAAATCGAATCGGTGGGGTTCGATATGTACATCCGGATGCTGGAAGAAGCGGTGCGGGAGTTGAAGGGTGAAGAGATTCCGCTGGAGATCCATTCCACGCTGAACCTTGGACTGGATATCCGCATTCCCCAGGAGTACATCTCCGACGAACACCAGCGGCTGCGCACCTACAAGCGGATCTCCGGCGCGCACAATCAGGACGACGCCGCCAAGATCACGGCCGAACTGGAAGACCGCTACGGGCCACCGCCCGATGCCGTCCTGAACATGCTTCAATTCTCCGTGGTGAAGAGCCTGGTGGAGAGTGTTGGGGTAGAGGCGATTGACCGGCGGCAGGGCGGGCTGAATATCAAGTTCCATCAACAGTCGAAGATCAATCCGGCGAAGCTGTTGGAGATTGTGAATGGCACGGAAGGCGCCCAGTTTACCCCGGCGGGCGTACTGCGGTTGCCGCTTCACGGCATTGAAAGTGCCCCCGATATTCTGAACTATCTCACGAAGTTGTTCGGGAGTTGACCAGTCCCAAAAGCGGATGCGGGATTGCCGGGCTCGCGCGCGTTTTTCGAGCTATCTACGCGCCGAACCTGCAATGCGGGTTCACCCCATGCTGGCACGGCACTCTGCTGGCACTTCAATCACTATAACTTTTTACGCGTTCACTGCTCGCTTAGCGTTACTCCGGCGTTGGACGATTATCGGTCTGCTTTCATAAGCAATCGCGCGGTACGATAGAGGGGTGAGTAGCCTAAACGCGCAGATCTACAGCTACACCCCCCTTCAGTCGCGGGTCGTGGAACTTCACGACCAATACAGAACGGCGTTGATGAACGCGAAGTATTATGCTCGTTGCGTTGTATGGCTGAAGCATTCAAATACAATCTGCGATGTGGTTGTTGCTATATCGGCCTCTACTAGTTTCGCCGGACTTGCCGTTTGGAAGATGGGCGTCGGGAATTTAACTTTCAGCGTCCTGCTGGGTATCGCCGCGCTTGTCTCGGCACTTCGTCCGATACTTCGCATTGCTGACAAACTCGACCGTTACTCAAAACTCCATTACGGATATCTGGAGATCTACTACCGTATTGAAGCCCTTGTCTCGGAAATGCGAACCAGCGGCCATGTAACGGCTGAGCAGATCGCAAAAGCGACTGAACTATCGGAACGTTTCAGGGCCTTGGAACTAGAGGGAGACGCCTACCAGCAAACAAAAAAACTATTACGGTACCAAGATGAGATAGAACTCTCAATACCCGCTGAACGGCTCTGGCTTCCATCGGAGTAATCTTGCCGGAGACTAGAGAGACACCACCACCGAAACCGCCGTGCCCATGGCCAGAGTATACAAAAACGGGACCGCCACCGCGCCCGTGGACTCCGCCACCACCACCTCCACCCCAAAGATAAGGACTGGACTGCCAGCCGCTGTTTTCTTTCAACGCAGGATTAGGACAGGGAGAAAGCCGCTGACCGTGTCTATCGGTCGCGAGTCTTGCTAGAATTGCCAGAAGGCCACGCCAGTCTGGTGACGGTTGGGGTTCGTGTTCGAGGAGGTCGGTAGTGCAAAAACTGATTGAAGGCATCCATAAATTCAAAAGCGGGAGTTTCGTTCCCTTGCAAGGGCTGTTCGAGCAGTTAGCGAAGGGCCAGCACCCCGAAACCCTCTTCATCACCTGTTCCGACTCCCGCATCGACCCAACCCTGCTCACCAAGGCCCAGCCCGGCGATCTATTCATCCTTCGCAACGCCGGGAACATCATCCCGCCGCACGGTGCGGGCAACGGGGGTGAAGCAGCGACCATCGAGTTCGCGGTAGCCGCTCTTGGCGTCAAGGACATCATCATCTGCGGTCATTCCCACTGCGGGGCGATGCAGGGCTTGCTGCAACCTGAAACGGTCGCCTCACTTCCTGCCGTCTCGTCTTGGCTATCGCACGCCGAGACGACCCGCCGCATCATCCGTGACAACTACGGCCACCTTGAGGGGGATCGTCTACTGACTGCCGCCGTCGAGGAAAATGTCTTGGTGCAGCTTGAGCATCTGCGGACGCTTCCGGCAGTCGGCTCCCGGCTGGTGCGAGGCGACCTGCACTTGCATGGATGGGTCTACAAAATCGAAACTGGCGAAGTGTTCGCCTACGACGTGAGGGATGGACAGTTCGTGAAACTAGCCGAGTATAGCCACCCGGAGATCGAAACCAGCGGGCGACGACGGACCACACACATCATCTGAGCGTATTCAGAGCAAACTGGCATGAGTTTTCAAACCCGACAAGGATTCTGGCGGGAAGCGTTCGCCCTACGCGGGTCGATCACTCCCCAAGTAATGCTCTCCGTCTTGGCTTTCGGCCTTGCCGCCAGCGGCATCTGTGGAGTTTCTTGGCTTGTAGAAAAGTTGTTCCAACTGAAGATAGCTCTGCCGATTGTACCGTTTGAATTCGCTGGTGCGGCGTTGGGGCTACTTCTTGTCCTGCGGACGAATGCGGGATATGACCGATGGTGGGAGGCCCGCATACTGTGGGGAGGCATCAGAAACCAAACACGCAATTTCGTCATCGGTGCAATGGCCTATGGACCGGCCAATTCGGAATGGCGAGAGAAAATTGTCCGGTGGGCTGCGGTTTTCCCGCATGTGGCACGTCTAAATCTGCGGGCTGAACTCCCCTCATCTGAGGTTGCCCGCTTGGTAGGCCAAGAGAATGCGAACCAAGTAGCGGCTGCGGATCACATGCCGAGTTTCGTTGCCTTGAAACTCGCTGAGCTGCTTCGTGAAGCCTGTGATCGATTGGAGATGGACAGGTATGCCTTCATCCAGGTAGACCGGGAGCGGGCCTTGTTGATCGATCACATCGGGGCGTGCGAACGAATCCTGAAAACTCCGCTGCCCCGGGTTGTTTCTATCAAGATACGACGCTTCATCCTGATGTTCCTTCTGACGCTGCCGTTCGCTCTCCTTCATCGGGTAGGCGACTATTGGCTTGTTCCGTTCATTACCATGCTGGTCGCCTACCCGCTTCTATCCCTCGACCAAATCGG
>JANYCV010000092.1 GCA_025360145.1 Acidobacteriaceae bacterium | reverse complement strand
AAGATTTCCCGCGTGATCAAGATGTCGCAGGTAGCAGATTTCCGGCTGCGCCGGGTACGCTGAGCTATTTCGCCGCGGCCGCTTCAATCACCGCGTGCCAGACGAATTCCACCATCTTGTAAAGCGCTGTTTCCCGCAGGCGTTCGTCGTCACTATGCGGGCCGTTGGCCGACTGGTCTTTCTCTTCAATCACCGGGCCGAACCCATACGCGCTGACACCCTTTGCCCGCAGTTGCGCCATGTCCGTTGCGCCGGTTAGCATGCCCGGAAGCGTGATGGCGCCGGGGTACGTCTTCTTTGCGGCATTCTCCATGGCGCGGAACATGTCACTATCCATGGTCGATGGTTTGCCCGCAGGCCGGCCGCCTTTCACCGGAACGATCTCCACGCTCGCATCGTCGATGATGCGTTTCATCTCCGAATAGAACTTCGGCATGTCCTCATCGGGCAGCGCGCGGATATCCAGAGTCGCCTCGGCGTCCGACGGGATTACGTTCGAGCGGAAGCCCGCGTTCAGCATTGTTGGAACGACAGAAGTACGAAGGATGGAGTTGTGTTGCAGCTCGTTCGCGGCAAAATACGACTGAATCTCAGCGGACTTCGCTGGATCGGCAACGTGGTTGTAACGGTACGCCTCCGCCGGCGCACTGATCGTCGCCAGGCGCTCAAAGTAGACCCTGGTGGTGTCGTTCAGGCGCATCGGCGGCTGCCAGGCAGCCAGCTTGCCCACTGCCATCGCAAGGTGTGAAACCGCGTTGTCCGGGCGGGGCACTGAGCCATGGCCCGCCGATCCATGTGCAACCAGTTTCGCGCCGCGGGAAACTTTTTCGGTGGTGGTGATACTGACAAAGCGTGGTTGGCCGTTTCGCGCAATGCCGCCCCCGCCTTCCGTGATGGCGTATTCCGCTTCGATCTCGCTCCAGTGCTGGTTCACCATGAAATCGATGCCTACGTGGGTAGTACCTTCCTCGCCCGCCTCGGCCAGGAAAATCACATCCCGGTCAAGCGATACGTTCATTCGCTTCAGCAGAAGCATCGCCATCAGGCACGCAGTAACGATGTTCTTATCGTCAGTGGTTCCGCGGCCGTAGACGTAGCCATCCTTTCGAACTGCGGCAAACGGATCGACAGTCCACTTGTTCCGCTGCACGCCGACCACATCGGTATGGCCCATCAGCAGCAAGGGGCGTTTCGATCCGTTGCCCTTCAGCCGGGTGACGAGGTTCGCGCGAGTGGGATCGAGCGCGAAAGATTTGGTTTGAAATCCTTCGCGCTCAAGGACAGACTTCAGATAGTCCGCAGCCTTGGTTTCATTACCCGGCGGATTGCTGGTGTCGATGCGAACCAGTACACTGTATTTCTCCAGGATCTCCGGCGCCAGCTTTGCCCATTCGACGCTATACCTTTCGGCGGCGTTGGACGGGACACAACAAAATAGCGCCAGAACCCAGAGATTCTTCATTCACCGATTATAGGGTCAGGCCTGCGCCGCTGCCGCTGCTGTATCGGCGCTGCCACCATAAATCCCTGGGACTTTCGCGCCCATCGGCCGCAGGTATGCGGACAACTGCCCGCGATGGTGCGAGGAGTGCATCAACATGATGTTCAAGTAGTTCAGGCCGGGCAGGTTCATACCGAACAGCGGTATCGGCGTGGAGATCTTCTCGGCCGAAACCGTCTTCAACTGAGCCAGCAGCCCAGGCATCGTCTCGTCGTAGAACGCGACTACTTCGGATGCCTTCTTGAATCGCTCCCCGGCATTCGGCTCCGGGTATTCGTAGGCGCCTTTCAAAATTCCGTCTATGAACCACGCATCACTCGTGGCCAGATGAACAGCCAGAGTGAGCGCCGTCATGGAAGTCGGGTGCGGTGTGTAGTCTCCTTTGTCGTCCGGCACGGCAGCCAGAACGTTTCGGGTCGTCTTGATTTCCTGTTCCAGGCTTCCGCAGAGGAACTCAAGGATTGCGCTTGCATTTTCGGGGGTCATAGCACAAAAGTATACCCGATCCGCTACCAGTTCGCTCGGGTTCCGTCCGGAAGACTCATATCCTCATCGCGCCACACCACACCCGTCTCGGCGGCCCGCTGGATCTCTTTCCAGTTCATATTGACACCCAGGCCGGGGCGGTCCGTGATGGGAAGATGCCCGCTGGCATCCACGTCAAACAGCGGCCAATCGGACTCCTCCACATAGCGGAGCCACGGGTCCACTTCCCCGGTTGCTCCGGAAGCGTTGTAATGAATTCCTTTCGACCACTCCAGAATCCATCCGGCGCGTGATTGCGCGACCACTTGCAGGCAGGCCATGAATGCGATGGGCGAGAGAGGGCAGTGCGGAGCAATGGCGATGCCGTTGGCTTCGGCTATCGCGGCGATCTCGGCTGCATTCGAAATTCCACCCACATGCACCAGATCGGGCTGAAGGATATGCGCGCCGCGATTGGCCACTACGTCTGAAAATTCGGCCACCGTGTACATCCGCTCGCCGGTGGCAATCGGAACATGGGTGGAGCCGGCGATATCCGGCAGCCAGCGGTTGTAGTCCGGCCGCACAGGCTCTTCATAGAACAACGGGTTGGCGAATTCCAGTTCGCGGGCCAGCCGCTTTGCCATGGGAACATTGCAGCGTCCGTGAAAATCGAAGGCGATGTCCACCTCTGGTCCAACGGCCTCGCGGACGGCACGCGCACGGTCCACCGCGGCCCGGATTCCGCCGTATGTGTCGATGGCGGCCAGTGGCGGACAGGCGTTCATCTTGATCGCCCGCGCCCCTTCCGAGACGACGCGTGCCGCTTCCTCAGCAGCCGCACCCGGCGAGTTATTGTTGCCGCCAGCCCAGCGATAAACCTTCACCTTGTCGCGCACTTTGCCGCCCAGCAGACGATGGATGGGGAGGTTTACGGACTTGCCGAGGATATCCCAGAGCGCGATCTCGATGCCGCCCAGCGCGCTCATGTAATGAGGGCCGCCGTGGTAAAACGATTGATCGAAGCAGCCGCGCACCAGACGCTTCACATCGCGCGCGTCCTGGCCGATGAAGTACCGCGAAAGCTCTGTCACCAGAGCCGCTGTGGAATCGAGCTGACCTTCCACCGTGTATTCGCCGAAGCCCTCAAGGCCGTTCGCAGCCTGGATTCGCAGCAAACCCCAACGCGGCGGCACCTTCACTACTTCAATTCGCTCAATCTTCAGCACTGGATCACTCATATGTCTCTCTCACTATGGAATGCGATTGGTGGTGTAAGCCTCTACTGCGAATTCATCCGCGGTGATGGAATGCACGGTGACGTCGCGAAACTGTATTGCATCGATCCGCCGGGTGCGGCCAGTTCCGCCCGCTACCGGAAGCGAAAGCATGCCGCCCAGAATCTTCGGCGCGTAGTAGAAGAAAATCTTGTCCACCACGCCGGATTCCAGCGCTGCCCAATTCACTTTGCTGCCGGCTTCGATCATCAGCGACAGGTACTTTTCCGACGCAAGCCAATCCACTACGCGGTGCAGGTCCGTGCGGCCGTGATCGCCGTCAAAGGTCAATACTTGGATGCCCCGGCCTTCCAGAATTCTGCGGCGCTCCGGTGAAGCCGCCGTAGTGGTTACCACCGCGACATCTCCGTTCGCACTTTTTACCATTTTCGAATCGGGCGGAAGACGCAGTTGCGAATCCACTACAACGCGCAACAGCGGGCGGCTTCGCGGCTTCGAGCTGCGGTCGGTTAGCAGGCAATCGTCGGCAAGCACCGTGCCTATTCCGGTGAGAATGGCATCGGAGGCATGCCGCAGCGTCTGTACATGCAGCCGGGCCAGATCGCTGGTGATCCAGCCGCGGTTGTCCTCGGGTGCCGCAATCTTGCCATCCAGCGTGACCGCTGCCTTCAACATCACTAGTGGACTGCCTGTCCGCATGAATTGGATATAGGCTTCGTTCAGCTTCCGGGCGGCCTTCGCGGAGGCATCGTCTATCTGTACTTCAATGCCTGCGGCACGCAGCCGCGCGAACCCTTTACCCGAAACCACGGGATTCGGGTCCTGCATCGCCGCGATCACTTTCGCGATGCCGGCTTCTATCACCGCTTCCACGCATGGCCCGGTGCGGCCCTGGTGCGAGCAGGGTTCCAGTGTGATGTAGAGTGCCGCTCCGCGCGCGCTCTCACCAGCTTGTTCCAGCGCCACAATTTCGGCGTGCCTGCGGTCGGCGTAGACGTGATAACCGCGGCCAACCACTTCGCCTTCGCGCACAACAACCGCGCCCACCGCCGGGTTCGGACTTGTCTGCCCAAGTCCTCGGGCGGCCAGTTCCAGGGCCTCCGCCATATAGAAGTTGCTCATTTGGAGAAGAGCGACTCGATGAACGTTTCCGGGTCGAATGGCAGCAGATCACCCACCTGCTCGCCGACGCCAATATAACGGATAGGAAGCCCGAGTTCGCGCGTGATAGGGACCACCACGCCTCCCTTTGCCGTCCCATCCAGCTTCGTGAGAACGATGCCCGTCACGCCGCTGCTTTCGGTAAACTTGCGCGCCTGCTCCAGTCCATTCTGTCCCGTAGTTCCGTCCAGCACCAACAGAACTTCATGCGGCGCCGAAGGGATTACCTTCTGCGTTATGCGGCGCATCTTTTCCAGCTCCGCCATCAGATTATCTTTTGTGTGCAGGCGGCCGGCCGTATCCACAATCAAGTAATCCACTTTCCGCGCCTTGGCGGCATGCAGAGCGTCGAACAGCACAGCGCTCGGGTCGGCCCCCGTCTTCTGGCGGATCACATCGGTATTGGTGCGCGCACCCCACACCTCTAATTGCTCGATGGCGGCGGCGCGAAATGTATCGGCCGCACACAGCAGCACGGTGCGGCCTTCCTCCTTGAAACGCTGCGCCAGCTTTCCAATGGTGGTAGTCTTTCCCGCTCCATTCACTCCCACCACCATCACCACGGCGGGAGGCGACGCCACGCGCTGCATTGGTCTGTCGTTGGCCTGCAACACTTCCAGAAGATGCTCCCGGATGAGGCCCTTCAACTGCTGGATGTCGCCGAGTTGTTTGCGGTCGACCCGCAGCCGGATCTGGTCCAGGATTTCCGTTGTGGTCTTGACACCGATATCTGCGGTGATCAGGGCGTATTCCAGTTCGTCCAGTACGTCAGCGTCGATCTCTTTTTTGCCCGATAGGGCATCTTCGAGCTTGTCCACCAACCCCGTGCGGGTCTTCTCGATACCGGCTTTCAGGCGGTCCAGCAAGCTCGGTTCTTGAGGAATCGAGCCGAATAACGTTTGAATCATGTGGATGCACCGATTGTACCAGCGCGGAAGAGGGGTCTAACTCGCTACAATAACTACTCGGATGCAACAAATCGGTCGATACCAGGTTCTAGACGAACTCGGACGCGGGGCTATGGGTGTGGTCTACCGCGCTCTGGATCCAACAATCGGCCGGACCGTCGCCATCAAGACGATCCGGCTGACCGAATTTGTGGACCCGAAGGAGCGCGCGAGGCTGCGCGATCGCCTGATGCGCGAGGCGCAGTCGGCGGGCATGCTTTCACACCCGAACATCGTCACCATCTACGACGTGTTGGAAGAGCACGACGTCGCCTATATCGCGATGGAGTTTGTAGACGGACCAACGCTGGAGCGGCTGTTACACACGGCTCCGCCGGATCCGAAGCTCATCGTCGGCATCATTCAACAAACCGCCACTGCGCTCGATTACGCCCATAAGCGCGGCATCGTTCATCGCGACATCAAGCCGGCGAACATGATGATCCACGAGGGGATGATCGCGAAGATTGCCGACTTCGGAGTTGCCAAGATCCAGTCGAACCAGATGACGCAATCAGGCACCATCCTTGGGACGCCGAACTACATGTCTCCGGAGCAGATTCAAGGACACGCCGTGGACGGTACGGCCGATCAGTATTCGCTTGCCGTGATTGCCTACGAGTTGGTAACGGGGGAAAAGCCGTTCGCCGGCGAGTCTATGACGACGCTGTTGTTTAAGATCGTCAAGGAAGAGCCGATTCCCCCGAAGCAGATCAATCCAAGCCTGGGCTGGCCGGTGGATGTGGTGTTGAAGCGCGCTTTATCGAAGAATCCGGCCGAGCGGTACGCGACGTGTTCCGATTTCGCTCAGGCCTTTGCGAATGCGTGCAATTCGAGCAAGGGCTGGAAGCCTCTGCCGCCAGGCGGACGCCACGACCTGCCAACCATGTACGATAATTCGCGGACCGCTGCCACGAATGCCCCGAAGCCGCCTGGCCCGATTGCGCCTGCCCCGGAAGCAATTCCATCTGCCGCGCGCGATCCGAAACCACTGCGGATTCTGCGGACAATGGCCGTGATCGTCCTGGCTGCCGGCTTCGTTTCGCTGGCTATGGTGGGTGCTTTTAACTATTTCAACAGCCGCTTCATGGATGCACCGGCCGCAAAGATAGAACCAGAGCCGCCGGTTGTCGCCGCACAAAAGCCGAGCCCCACGCAAATGCCGGTATTGCCGGACGCGAAGCCAGCCGAGCCTGTTCCACCACTGGAAAAGACCACTCCGAACGTGGTGGATTCCCCGCCGGCGAATCGTACGCCGCTTGAATATCCAGCCCGTCTGGTATCGATTCCTCCCGGTGCGATCCTGACCATCGATTCCAACCCCGCGCTCACTTGCGCGACGCCGTGCGATCTCAATCTCGCGCCCGGCCGGCACACGCTCTCCAGTAGCCTGAACGGTTATCGCGCCGCACTGCGCATATTCGAGCTTCCCAAGGAATCGGAAATCACCATGCATTTGGAAGCCACCAGCGGGACGGTGATGATCCGCTCAGACCCGCCTGGCGGAGCAATTGTTGTAGACGGCCAAGTTCGCAGCGAGAAAACTCCGGCGTTGATCACTCTGTCGACGGGCTCGCACAAGATTGAGGTGGCGAGAGAAGGCTTCCGCAATTTCGTAGAGGTCCTGGACATTAAAGACGCGGTGATTACCAACATCGAAGTAAACTGGAGATCTAAAACACAATGATGAATTCGCGCAGATCTTTTTTTCAGTCACTCGCCGGCGCGGCCCTTTTGTCGCAGTCGAGTCCGATCACAGCTGCGGAACACGTAAAGCGGAACATGATCGTACGTTCAACAAGGCCGGAAGATTTCGAAATGCCCCTGGACGGTTTCAGCGGCTGGATCACGCCAATCGAGCGCTTTTACGTACGGAGCCATCACTACACTCCCACTATTTCGCTGGAGGAATGGAAGCTCACGATTGGCGGCGAAGTGGAGAAACCGCTCACGCTGACCATGGCCGATCTGAAGAAGTTGCCGCGCGTGGAATTGGTGGCCGTGATGGAATGCGCTGGCAATGGACGAGGCCTTTACGAGCCTCCGGTGCCCGGCGTGCAATGGGTTTACGGCAGCGTGGGGAATGGCCGTTGGGCTGGCGTGCGGCTGGCGGACGTCCTGGCGAAGGCCGGAGTGAAACCCTCCGCGCAACATCTGTTGATGGATGGCGCAGATGTCCCGATGGGCACAATGCCGGAATTTCAGCGCACTATTCCGGTGAAGAAAGCGTTGCACCGCGATACCATCCTGGCTTACGAAATGAATGGCGAACCGCTTCCGGTTTCGCACGGCTTCCCCTTGCGGATGATTGTCCCCGGTTGGGCTGGGGACAGTTGGGTAAAGTGGCTTACCGACATTAAATTGCTGGACAAGGAATTCGACGGTTTCTGGATGAAGACCGCCTATCGCCATCCCGGTCATCCGGTGGCGCCCGGTGTTGCCGTAGATCCCGCCAAGATGCATTCGGTGGAGAGCATCAATGTCAAATCGGTAATTGCCGGTCCGCTGGACAAAACGCAGGTGGCGCCTGGAGCTCCAGTCCGGATTCACGGGGTAGCCTGGTCCAACGAGACGCCGGTGGCGAGTGTGGAAGTTTCGGTGGATCGCGGCCGCACTTGGCAGAAGGCGAAGTTGAACACCGAGCAGGCCCGGTACGGATGGCGCCTCTTTGAATACACTTGGACTCCGCGGCAGCCAGGCTATTACGTGGTGATGGCCCGCGCCTTCGATACAGCCGGCAAGACGCAACCGATGACGCAGGAGTGGAATCCTTCAGGATATTTGTTTAACGGCGTTCAGCAAGTGGCCGTCGACGTCACCGCCGATCCGATTCAGCCACCACAACCGGCAGCTTCGGCGGGGACGCCCAACACGGCAGCGTTTGATGCGCCGGAAGCATTTCGCGGCGCGTGCCTGCCTTGCCACGACGAAAAGATCATCATGCAGCAGCGGCTGACGCGAGTGCAATGGGAACGCGAAGTGGACAAGATGGCGCGCTGGGGGGCGAAAGTGGAACCGGCGGATCGTACGCCGATCGTCGACTACCTCCTCAAACTATACGGGCCCCGCCCGCGATAATTGCGACGTTGTACTACCGCCTTGACAACCTTTTAACGAATGCATCGTTAGGTTCATTAGAAGGAAATCAAAAAAATGAAATTAACAGGCCGAAGCCTACTCGCGTGGGCATGTGCATTGGTGTGTTCCGTCGCCGCGTTGCCGGCTGAAACCGACCCGGGCCCCCGCAGTGGACCGGCGCGTTCCGGTCTTCCCTTGCAGGGGATTTCGACGTCTGAGTTGAACTACTTCAACCAGGGCAAAGAAGCGTTCAATGAAGTAGACAGGGTGGAGAATGGGCTGGGCCCACGGTTCAACCTGGATGGTTGCGGGGGCTGCCATTCGCATCCCGCCACCGGCGGCGCCAGCCCGGCCATCAATCCGCAGATTGCGATGGCCAGCAAGGAAGGGGCACTGAATCAAGTCCCGGCGTTCCTTCGGGAGGACGGTCCCATTCGCGTGGTGCGCTTCCGCCGCAGGCCCGACGGTTCCCCGGATGGCGGCGTGCATTCTCTTTTTGTGATCAGCGGGCGCGGCGATGCGCCCGCTGACTGCAAGATAGTGCAACCCGATTTTTCCAGGGTAGAAAACCTCTCGTTCCGGATTCCGACTCCGCTGTTTGGGCTTGGGATGATTGAAGCGATTCTGGATTCCACCATTCGCGCAAACCTGGATTCCAATAGGCAACAGAAGCGGCTGCTAGGGATAACGGGACGCCTAAACACCAACGCAAACGACGGCACAGTGACACGCTACGGTTGGAAGGCGCAAAACAAATCGCTGGCGATTTTCGCGGGGGAAGCCTACAACGTGGAAGTTGGCGTAACCAACGAACTGTTTCCGCAGGAGCGGGAAGAAAGCCCTGGTTGCCTGACAAAAGCCTCGCCGGAAGATCACATGGACGTAGAGAATGGCGTAGCTTCCGATACGCAAATGTTCACGTTCTTCATGCGCTATCTGGCGGCATCTGAGCCCGCGGCTTTGAGCGCGCCCGTCGATCGCGGCCGTGCAGTGTTCGCATCCACCGGCTGCGCATTGTGCCACACGCCAACACTTCGTACTGGACGGTCCGGATCGGCGGCATTGAACGATCAGGACGTGCCGTTGTACTCCGATCTTGCGCTGCACCGCATGGGACAGACTCTCGACGACGGAATTGCGCAAGGCTTGGCACAGGGTCAGGATTGGCGCACCGCTCCGCTGTGGGGCCTTGGGGATCGCATCTTCCTGCTGCACGACGGGCGGACGAAGGACTTGGCGGAGGCAATCCGTTTACACGACAGCCCAGGGTCTGAGGCGCGCGGTGTTGCGGCCAACTACGCCGCGCTTCCGGACGGCCAGAAGCAGGAGTTGTTAAACTTTCTGCGATCGCTCTAGTGCGTTAAACCTGAATTCCGAAGTTAACGGATAGAGTGCAATTTCACGGTCCACTTGGGATCAGGTAACGGTGACGGATGTCAACTTCGGGGGGATTAGGCCCAAGCCAGGATGTCGTTTAACTTGAAATTCGAAGTTGAAAGCTTTCTACGGGCCTGTCATCGAATAATGTTGCCGCCGATTCCGGACTACTTGCCGACGCGCGTGGCTCAGTAACGCATTCCGAGCCACCACCGTGAGCGAGTGGAACCATTGAGGCCCGCACGCACGCGGCCCGGCGCGGATGTAATGCCGAAGGAGTGAGGGGGAGTGCGGACACAGTTCCCCCTACACGCGCCCTTGCTTATTCAAATTGTCAAAGAGCCGTGGGATAGAGC
>JANYCV010000084.1 GCA_025360145.1 Acidobacteriaceae bacterium | reverse complement strand
GCTGGCATTGCGGAGAGTGAATGGCCTGGAATTGAGCGCGCGCTCAAAGCATCCAGCTATTATGTACTGGGCAGGATAGCGGCAACGGAGGGACTGGCCTCACTGGGAACGGGGCGCATCGCTAAACTCCGGGCGGCCGTGGTTCACCTGTCGCGCGGCCGCGAGCTGAATGCGGACGACGGGGAGATTGCATACCTGCTCGGTCTGGTGCAAAGAGCACTCGGAAACAACCGAGAGGCGGCTGCGCAGTTCACTGCGGCCTCACGCAGGCCGGGACCTTTGCAGCAAACGGCTCGCGAGCAACTGCGGGATCTTGCGCGTCTCAACGCGGCCGCGGCTCTAGACCTGAAGCCTCCGTTGGCAATTCGCACGGAAACAAAGCTTGCGGCTGCGCCTCCGGCTCGTTATGCGGGCTCGCAATCGTGCCGCAACTGCCATGCCGGCCAGCATGCGGCCTGGGAGCAGACCGGAATGGCGCGAATGTTCCGGCCGTACCGCCGTGAAAACGTGATTGGGGACTTCGGCGCGCGGAACTTCCTGGGTGAATCAGGAAAGGTACAGGCCAGAATGAACAGCGACGGTGGCGGGTTATTTTTTGAGACCCGTGGCTCCAGCGGCGAATGGAAGCGCTATCGGGTGGACTACACGATCGGGTCCAAGTGGCAGCAAGCCTTTGCCACCCGGACATCCAGCGGTGAAATTCACGTATTCCCCCTGCAGTACAACATTCTGGAAAAAACTTGGCTTAATTACTGGAAACTTATCGACCCGCCTGGCTCGGAGAGGACCAACCCGGACGGATTCCATCAGTTGAAAACAGGCACGAACTACCAGATGAATTGCGCTCCCTGTCATACCAGCCAGTTGGGCGTGGCGCGGCGGGAGGGGGCGCGTCCGCAGGATCTGGAGTTCCATGAATCCGGCGTGAATTGCGAGATGTGCCACGGACCTTCGGCCGCTCACGTGACGCAAATGGCGGCGGGCAAGCCGCGCGAAAAGCGATCCACCGATGCGCCATTGGATTTCAAAACCCTGGATCATCGCGAATATGTCCGTATCTGCGCACAGTGCCACATGCAATCGGCGATGCGAGAGCTGGGACCAGCCGGCGAGTACAACTATTCCACTTCAGGGGATTCGTTCGCGCCGCGTTATCGGAGCCGGCCTTTCGTAGAATTTTCCCGCCGGGCCTTTTACAAAGATGGCCGCTTTCGCGAAACCACCTTTATCGTGGAAGCGTTCTTACGCTCGGCCTGCTATCGTCGAGGTCAGGCCAGTTGCGGTAACTGCCACGATCCCCACCCGCCAGACGCAGCCGCCAATCCATCCTCTCTAAAATACCGTGACCGGCCTGATCAGATGTGCAGTCCGTGCCATCAAAAGATCGCGGCTATGGCGGAGAAGCACACCCATCACAAGGCTGGCTCGGAGGGCAGCCGCTGCGTCGACTGTCACATGCCGCGCATTATGAACAGCGTGCTATTTCAGGCGCGAACTCATCAAATCGACGACATTCCCAGGCCCAGTATGACCGCGCGGTTCGGCCAACAGGAAAGCCCCAATAGCTGCATGCTGTGTCATCGCGACAAGGATGCGCAGTGGGTCGCGCGGCAACTGCTGTCTTGGTGAAGCTAAATCCGGCAGTTGGAACTCTGCGGATCGTGCCAAGTCGCCGAAAGTGATCAGGATTTCGACTGCTTCACCGTTCAGGTGATAACTGATTCCCTTGCAACTGTTTGCTGGCTAAAGACCTAACCGATTTGGGGTGGCTCCAACTGCCGGATTGAAGGTGAAGGGCGCAATCCCCGATTTCCCGCACTTCGTACCAACATAGAGGAGTGTAGAGTAGAACAGTCAACTCCTACCCCCGCGCAATTGGCAATTCCAATTGAAGTTTACGGTTTAGATGGCAGCGTTGCGCGGAGCAGATCTTCCACGTCGGCAATCTTTTCGCCCAGCAGGTTCAGCTTATTTGCCAAACCTTGGATTTCCGACTCCGCGCGCCGGTTCACGTCGTAGTCGAGTTCGCCGCGCAGCCGGTCCTTGGTATCTTGCCGATTCTGGCTCATCATGATGACAGGGGCCTGGATAGCTGCCAACATGGAGAGAAACAGGTTCAGCAGGATGAACGGGTACGGATCCCACGCCGATCTGTCCAAGAAGACGTTGACTGCGATGTACACGACCAGTACGGCGCCAAAGCTCATGATGAACGTCCAGGAGCCGCCGAATCGGGCGACAGCGTCGGCGACGTGCTCCCCGAATGTGGACTCTTCTTCGATCACTTCGTTGGGGTTACTCATGGCCCGCAGCCGCACCAGTTCCTGCGCCGCGTGAAACTGCCGTCCGAGCACCGTCAAAAGGTCCATTCCCGCATGCGGTTTGCGTTCCAGCAGAACGGCAATATCGTCGCGGCTGACCTCGATGCAAACCACTTCCCCTATGGCAAGCGCCGTGGTTTGATGCGGCGTCTGCTCCAACATGGAGGCGAATCCAAAAAATTCGCCGTGTGCCGGCTCATCGAGAACCACTTCCTGATGATCCCGGTCCACCGTGGTAACCCGAACGCTTCCGGAAACCATCACGTAGGCCAAGCCACCCGGATCGCCCATCTTGTAAATGCGCTGGCGCGGGGCGAACTTCTTGAGCTCTACCTGGCCGGCCAGGACCGCCGTCTCTTCGTCATCGAGAAGAGCGAAGAGCGGAACGTCTTTCAGTGCGCTTGGTTCGCATGCCATCAATCACCTCGCCGGATCAGTTTTTCTTTACGCCGCAGCCAGGCCCCGGAGGTTCCAGCCGCAGATTACGCTGCCTTCCAGTTTGCTTCCATTCGGCCCGGGCCAGTGCGTTTCCAGGCTCAAATAGCCGCTATATCCATCGGCCAGCAAGGCTGTAATTTGACCCTTCCAATCGACCGAGCGAGTTCCCAGCGGACCCCAGATTGGCGTATGGCCTTCCATGTGGCAGTCTTTGGCGTGAACGTGGACGATGCGATCTTTGGGTAGCAGCCCGTAGCCGTAAGGGAAAGGCGTCTCTCCGCCGACCAGAGCGTTTGCCGGATCCCAAACCAGTTTGAGGTTGGGGTGCTTGACCACGTCCAGGATGCGGGCAGTTTCCGCGGCGGTGCCGATGTTGCAGGCGTGCTCATTTTCAAGGCCGATGATCAGGTCCTCTTTCGCCGCTGCTTCCGCCAGATTGGAAAGTGCCTTGACAATGCCATCAAAACATTTTTCCGGATCCACCGTGCGCCAGTAGGAGAACACGCGGATGACGCGCGCGCCCATCTTCTTAGCGACCACGAAGGCATGATCGGTCAGCCGGGGCTGATCTTCGAACGTATGCTTGGACGCGAAAATGTCGTGTTGAAACCGGCTATCGACCTCGCCGCCGCCAGGCAGTACACACTTCAACAGCGGCGATGCGATCGCAATGACCTCCATGCCTTTTGCGTCAATAAGCGTCTTTGCCAGGTCGAGCTCTTCCGGGGTCAGGTTCATAATATTCTTCCCGAACACCACGCGGAGTTCGGCGCCGGTCATCCCAATGGCGGCCATCGGTTCGAGTGCGACGGAGAGGTCCGGAGAGAATTCATCCGTGATAGCGGCGATTCGTAATTTAGGATTCATTAGAGTGTGATCACCTGATCCGGCATGTTGCCGGAGAGCGCTTTGTAGAGATCGGGAAAGCAACCAATGGGCACGCCGTCGAGCAGCTTATCGGCGATCTCGCGTTCGTAACAACATTGGTCGCAGCCCATCAGCAGCATTCCGGTTTTCTTTGCAACCGCGGCGAGGCGTTCTCCAATCGGGTTGCCCTTCACCAAGACGTAGTTGTTGTCTTCGAAGAAAAACATTCCCACCACTTCCACTCCGTGACGACCCTCTTCCAGTTGCGGCAAAATCATTTTTGCCAGCTTGTAGGACACGGTGTGTCCCTGTGTAGTGAAAATGTAGGCGACCTTCAGATTAGTTCCCCTTGAGTGATTTGTTGCACGGCGGAGCAGAATGCTTCCGATGCCAGTGTCGCACGGTCCGCTTTGTATTGTGGCACGTCAGGATGCAGGGCCAGCAATTGCTCCGGGTTGTGCTGCATCGCCTGTTCGACTGGCATGCCAATGGCGAGTTCCGAGAGATGCTCACAAAATGCGAGGAGAGTTACGCATGTTGTACAGCGGTACCGTGCCGAGCTGATGCGCCCATGTGCAACATCCAGCCAGAAGATGGCGCGATTTCCGCCGGCGCCCTGGACCAGCTTTCCCGCAGTTCCCGCGCGGGTCTGCGCGCCACGGCGGAAGGCGCGGTGGAAGTAATCGTAAGTGGACATGTTACCGGGCAGTAATGCCCTTGTCTTCCGTGATGGTGACGAATTGATTCGACGGAACGTTTGTGAAACGCTGCTTGGCGCCGCTGGGCCAGGTGACTTCCACGGCGGCGATGGTGGCATCCTTGCCAAGGCCGAACGTCAAAGCAAGATCGCTTTGCGAGCAGTAACTGGAACCGCTGTGAACGGTCTGCCACTGTTTCCCGGAAGCGCTTTCGATGCGCACGACTGCCCCGATGGCGCTGCGGTTCGATTTTGTGCCGGCGAGCCGCGCGTTCCACCAGTGGTTCCGGTTGCCGCCGTCGTTGCGGTAAAGATAAGCAGGGCCATGGTTGGTGGTGACGAGGATGTCCAGGTCTCCGTCACGGTCGATATCCGCGTAGGCTGCGCCGCGGGCTACTACGGGACGGAGGAAAGCTGGACCCGCAGTGGCAGTTGCATTCTCAAACCCG
>JANYCV010000072.1 GCA_025360145.1 Acidobacteriaceae bacterium | reverse complement strand
CCCTCGGTTTTCCTGCCGATATTGACGAATATCGAATCGGCATTCACGGCGATTACCGTGCCTTGCACCGGTTCGCCTCGCCCGGATTCGCCCCGGTGCGTGTGCTCGAACTGCGAAAGGATGTCTGCGAAGGAGTTATCTTGCGTGGATGCAGCTTGTTCGTCCATATCAAATTTTCGTGGATGCTTCATGGAATGTGGGGCTAGAAATCTATTTTGACACAATCGCGGATAAGATAGCACTTGTGTCCAATCCGCAGGCAATCCGCCTTGTGCGTCCGCAGGATTTCGTTTGGCTGCTGTTGTTTTCCGCGCTGGCCGCTGTCAGCCCGCACCGCACACCGCTCACCATCGGACTGCTGGTGGGCCTGGGGTTATTCCAGGTCGTCGAACCGCGCGTGGAACTCTTCGCCAGCAAGCGCGGTACTGTGCTTTCCGTCCTGTTGAAATTCGCCGTCTGCTACGCCGCTATCGGGTTGACGAACGGCATCAGCAGTACCTACTATCTGATCCTTTTGCTGCCCGTGGTTTCCGCCGCCACCACTTTGGGCCTGCTCGCCACAGCGGGATTCACCGCCCTCGCGATACTTTCTTATCTCTCTTTCTTACTCCCCGTATATATCGACTGGGGCAAATCCGAACTCGATCCGCAGGCCATCGGTGAGATTAGCCTGAGGATCATTTTCCTGCCCGTCGTCGGCTTTCTGACGCACCAACTGGCGGAGGCCAACCGCGTGGAAGCGCGCCGCTATCAGGCCGCCGCCGAACAACTGGCGGAGGCAAATAAGAGCTTACAGGAGGCCGAGGCCGCGGTACGCCGTTCCGACCGTCTGGCCGCCCTGGGGCAACTCACCGCCGGCTTGGCCCACGAACTCCGTAACCCCATGGGCACCATGCGGGCATCGGCCGAAATGCTGCTCAAGAATACCAGTGAGAAGGATAGCGTAACTCGCGAACTCGCCGGATTCATCGCCTCCGAAGTGGACCGTACCAACTCCCTGATCACGCGGTTTCTCGATTTCGCGCGTCCCATGCACCTGCGGCTGGAGAAAACCAATGTGGCGGAGATGATCGACGAAGCCATCACGGAACTGGCGCGGCACAACCCGCCCTATGAAGTGACCGTATACCGGAACTATTCGCCCGAAATTCCGCCCATCGAGATCGATGGCGAGTGGATGGAGCGTGTAATCTATAACCTGTTGCTCAATGCCGCCCAGGCGACCAGTCCCGGCGGCACGGTCACGGTCAAGACCCGGCTGATTGAGAATCAGGTTGAAATCTCAGTGATCGACCGCGGCTCCGGCATCAAAAAGGAGCATCTGGAAAATATATTCAATCCCTTCTTCACCACGAAATCGGACGGCGTAGGCATGGGGCTCGCCATTGTGTCGAAAATTGTCGATGAGCACAACGGGACGATTTCGATCGAGAGCGAGCCGGGGAACGGAAGCATTTTCCGCCTCTACCTGCCCGTGAATTAAGCAAATCACCGCAAGAATATCTTCACCCATTCTTCACTACTAACAAAGAAACAAGTTTTGCTTCGTATGGAACGGCGGTTCGCGGGTGATCTCAATGAAGCACAAGAGCTTCAAAGGGAAAAGCCCGGGGTTGACACCCGGGCCTTCCATACATTAAGAAGCAAAAGGGGTGGTTCTATTGATCACTCTCAAGATCAGAATTGTACTGATTCTCATCGGTACGATTGAGTTGGCCGTCCTCATCCGAAAGATGAGGTAAGCTAACCGGGCCTGGCGAGCAAGAACCTCGCTGGGCCTCTGATCATTAGCATACACCCTTTCGGCGCGAAATGCTCCCCAAAGATTGACTTCCGGTGTCTCGGGATTGCCTTTCCGCCAAGAAGCCGAACCATCTGGTTTCTCCGATGCATCGCAATCGAGAGCGAGCCGGGGAACGGAAGCATTTTCAGTCTCTACCTGCCCGTGAAACAAGCAAATCACGGGAAGAATATTTTCATCGCATTCTCACTACTAAGACAGCAACAAGTTTTGCTTGGTATGGAAGGTGGTTCGCGGGTGATCTCAATGAAGCACAAGAGCTTCAAAGGGAAAAGCCCGGGGTTCACACCCGGGCCTTCCATACATTACGAAGCAAAAGGGGTGGTTCTATTGATCACTCTCAAGATCAGGATTGTACTGATTCTCATCGGTACAATTGAGTTGGCCGTCCTCATCCGAAAGATGAGGTAAGCTAACCGGGCCTGGCGAGCACGAACCTCGCTGGGCCTCTGATCACTAGCATACACCTTTTCGTGGCGGAGACGCTCATCTCTTCTTCGCTGGCTCCGGATAAATAACCTTCTTCCCCTTCTCTTTCCACTCCTCCAGTCCGCAAGCGCCCAGCACCTGGAATCCATTCTTTTCCAGAATCGCCGCTGCACGCCCCGCTCGCACGCCGTGGTTGCAGGCGGTGATGATCGGTTTGTTCTTCGGAACCTCTTTCAGCCGCGCCTCAAGTTGTGCCAACGGGATGTTGACATAGCCTGGAATCGTTCCCAGCTTCTGAATTTCGCCGGGTTCGCGCACATCCAGAAAGAATATGCCCTCTCGCTTCTCCAGAGCCTTTTCCAGTTCATCGGGGCTAAGCTTCTTCTGGCCGAACGACAGTGTGACGGAGAACACCAACAAGCCAAGAATCGCGATCAGTCTGTGCATGGGCAGTACCTCGACTAATGTTA
>JANYCV010000058.1 GCA_025360145.1 Acidobacteriaceae bacterium | reverse complement strand
GGGTGGCTGACGCATTGACGCCTTCGTTTCGCTTCCAGCAGCGGGACGAGGGCGTCCCGCGCCGGCCAGGGGGCCCGCCCCACCTCGGCTGCTGCTCTTGTAATTGTCTGAGTCTAGCTCATGCCCAGCTTGTCGAGTAATTGCAATAGTGAGCGAAGGAGGCAACCGTCATCGCACCGCCGTAACCGCTCGACGCCCAATGCGTCTTCGCGGGAGGACCGTCGAAGTGAATCGCGTTGTTCTTTGCGCCCTTTTGATCAGGTAACCGGACACGTTTGCGTTGAATTCGTATGCGGGCGTTCTGGGAACGGGTGTGATTTTTGACGCGGTTGCCGGGTGGATGGGGGAGAAGTGGGACGAGTAGCGGCCTCTACCCCCAAAAGACCCGGAAGAACGAAATTGACGCACAGTTCAGTCGGCGCTAGTCTATAAGAGTGTGGGTGCTGCCGCTATGACTTGTTACTCCCCTTCCCGCCATTGCCTGACCTTCGGTCTAGTCGCGGCCGGCTTGTCCGTGTTTTCCGGCTGGGTGGGAATGCAATGGGCGCCGGCATTCATTGCAGCGTTCCTGTTCGTTGTCACGGCCGGCATCCTGGCCGCCCTCGCCCTCCAACCGCCCATTGAGATCCATGAGCATCACCTCGCCATCGGCAAACGCATCATTCCGTGGAACGAGATCCTCCGGCTCGACCGCACTTCGTGCATGTCGCCGCTGGTTGTCCACCTCACTCTCAGCGGCGACCGCCACGTGGCGCTGGTCTATCCCGGCGGCATCGACGCGGGAAAGAGCCTCCTCCGCCATCTGCGCCGCTGCGCGCGCGAAGCGCTCATTGACGGAATTCCGTACAAGCAGTTCTGGGGCGAGTTGCTCCCGCCGGGCGTCGAGCGCCGCCAGTTGACCGCTCCGCGCTACCAGCTTCTCCGTGCCGATGACGAGGCCGAAGTGGAACGCCTTTTCCAGCGTCTGAAAACTGTAGGCCACCTCGATCCTAAAAGCTCCGACGAGAAATAATTCTTGACCTCTTCGAAACGATCAGGCAAAGCACTCGCGTTACTTGTGTGTGCCGTTGTGCCGGCCGCGCTCACTCACTCCATCTGGTTCCATTGGATGGGCGAATATCTGGTCCGAACCGACACGCTCGCCACGTCTGATGCCGTCCTGGTCCTGGCAGGCGATCTGAATGGCGACCGCATTACAAAGGCCGCCGAACTGGTGAAGCAAGGTTACGCTCCCGTTGTCCTCGTCAGCGGCCCCATGCCGATCTACGGCATCAATGAAGCAACGCTTGCCATCGACTACGCGGTCTCCCGCGGATACCCCAGAGGCATTTTTGTCCCCATGGTTTCCACTTCCTTCTCCACTCGCGATGAAGCCGATTTCGCCGGCGCTGAATTTCGCAAGCTCGCCGCTCACCGCGTGTTGATTGTGACCAGCAATTTCCACACGCGCCGCGCCGGCAATCTGTTTCGCGGCAAACACGGCGCCGATGTCGATCTCCGTATGATCGCCGCACGGCACCCCCACTTCACCCCGGACGGTTGGTGGAAAGACCGCGAAGGCCAAAAGATATTCTTCTTCGAGTGGACGAAGACCATCGCCAACCTGTTCGGTCTATAACGAAATGCGCCGCAGCTTCCAAAAACTTTCACCGTATCTGTGGCGCTACCGCCGCGGCCTTTTTCTCGGTATGGGCGCGCTTATCGTAAAGGACATCGCCGCCGCTATCCAGCCGCTGATTCTTGGCGCCGGCATCGATTCGCTGACCCGCGGCTTCGCGATATCGAAAGTCTTGTGGCTGTCCGTCTTGCTGGTGGTTCTCTCGGCGATTAAAGGCTTGTTTCAATATTGGATGCGCGTCATCCTCATTGGCATGTCGCGAGACATCGAATACGATCTCCGCAACAGCCTCTTTGAACATCTGGTCACGCTATCTTCGGACTTCTATTCGCGCTACCGAACGGGCGACATCATGGCGCGCGCCACCAACGATCTTAGTGCCGTCCGTATGATGCTGGGGCCGGGCCTGATGTACTGGACCGAGACGATGCTGACCTTCATCCTGGCCGCCGGCGTAATGGCCTGGGTGGATTGGCCATTGACATTAGTTGCATTAATCCCCGCTCCGCTGGTCAGCCTGGTTGTGGTGTTGTTTGGCCGGATGATCCACACGCGGTTTGAGAAGATCCAGGGCATGTTCTCCGATATCAGCAGCCGTGTGCAGGAGAATCTGGCAGGGGTCCGCGTCGTCCGCGCCTACGTCCAGGAAGATGCGGAACTTAAGAACTTCGACCGCCTGAACGAAGAGTACGTGAAGCGCAACATCAGCCTGGCCCGCGCCTCCGGCATGTTCATGCCGTTGCTTCAGGCATTGATCGGGATCGCGTTTTTGATTGTGCTCTGGGCCGGAGGCAGCCGCCTGCTGGCGCACAAGCTTTCCCTCGGCAACTTCGTGATGTTCAACGTGTACATGGGGATGCTGGTCTGGCCGATGATTGCGCTGGGCTGGGTGGTCAATCTGATGCAACGCGGCAACGCATCCCTGGCGCGCATCTATGAAATGATCGAGGAGCGTCCGACGATAGCCGCTCCGGCGAACCCGAAGCCGCTTGTTGACGTGCGCGGCGAAATCGAACTCCGTAACGTGACCATGCAGTACGGCGGAATGACGGCGCTCGACAACGTTTCGTTGCAGATCCCCGCCGGATCGACGATCGCTATCGTCGGACACACCGGCAGCGGCAAGAGTACGCTGGTACATCTGATACCACGCATGATGGACCCTACGGAGGGTACGGTTCTGGTGGATGGGAACGATGTCCGCGACTACTCACCGGGCGATCTTCGCAGCCAGATTGGCTTTGTTCCGCAAGAAACTTTCCTCTTTAGCGCCTCGCTGGCCGACAACATCGCCTTTGGAGTAAAGACCGCGACAAAGGAGCAAATTGAGGCCGCGGCGACACTGGCGGGTCTGTCCTCCGACATCGCCGGCTTCCCGAAAGGCTTCGACACCATGGTAGGCGAACGCGGAATCACATTGTCTGGCGGCCAAAAACAGCGTACCGCCATCGCCCGCGCCGTGCTGCGCAACCCCAGGATTCTGATCCTCGACGACGCTCTCTCCAGCGTGGACACGCTGACGGAAGAGCGAATTTTAACCGGCCTGCAAGAGATGATGCATGGCCGGACCACCATCCTGATCTCACACCGGGTCTCCACCGTCCGCCACGCCGACCGCATCTTTGTCCTGGAGCATGGCGCAATCGTGGAGCAAGGGAATCATTCCGATCTGATCGGCAAGGGCGGTTACTACGCCGGGCTCTATCAAAAACAGCTTCTGGAAGAAGAATTGGAAGCCATTTAAGATAGAGCCTATCGCGTTTCCTGATTTTTTTCAAAACCTAAATTCCCACTGTTAAAAAGGCGGGATTACGAACAAGCGGGAGCCTCCCGCCAGGCCGATTTGGCCAATCCGGGCGATTATGGGGAGGCATGATGGCGTTCCTGGCTACTATATTTAGTGACGAACGACATCCTGGGACGCGCTCTAAGATATCATCGAAAACGACAAGGAGTTTTTCATGGATATCAGAACAACCCGCCGTGAGCTGATTGGCGGAACTGCCGCCGCGATCGCGGCACTCAGAATTGCTGACGCCGCAACCACCCCGGCAACGCACTCCGAAGACCTGAAACTAGGCGTAGCTTCTTACTCCTTCCGTAAGCTTTCGCGCGCGGACGCAATCAAAGGGATCAAGGCGCTGAAGGTCCAGTACGTCAACATCAAGGACTTTCACCTGGCGCTGAAGTCGACGCCGGAAGAAATTGCGGCCGCACGAAAAGAATTCGAAGATGCCGGAATCAAGATTCTGGGCATCGGCAACGTCTCCTTTGCCAAGCCCGATGAAGCCGAAATGAAACGGAACTTCGAATACGCCAAGCAGCTCGGAGCGCCGTTAATCGTGATGGCGCCCACGATGGAAACGCTCCCGTTCATCGAAAAGCTGGTGAAGGAATACAACATCAAAGCGGCCATCCACAATCACGGACCGGAGGACAAGCACTTCTCTTCCCCGGAGAGCGTTCTGGCGGCGGTGAAGAATATGGATCCGCGGATGGGCCTGTGCATGGACATTGGCCACTCGGTCCGCGCGGGTTCCGATATAATCGCGGCGGCGAAAGAGGCAGGTCCGCGACTCCACGATATTCACACGAAAGACCTCAGCAACCTGTCCGATAAAGATAGTCAGGTGGCGGTGGGCAATGGCGTTATCCCGATTGTAGCGCTGTTCAAGCAACTGAAGAAGATGAGCTACAAGGGTGGAGTGATGCTGGAATACGAAGTGGAAGCGGACAACCCTCTGCCTGGAATGCAGAAGAGCTTTGCGTACATGCGGGGCGTATTGGACGGATTGAAAGGCTAGATGTAAAAAGGGCGCAGGTTGTAACCCCTGCGCCCCATTTGTTGGCTGCTTAGCTGGCGGACTGTCCTTCGGTCTTCAACTTCTCGCGCTGTTCCTTCAGAATTGCCTTCCGGCTCAGCTTGATCTTGTTGCCTTCGAGGGCGAGCACCTTGACCATAATCTGGTCGCCTTCCTTCAGTTCGTCGCGCACTTCCTTCACGCGGCTCTCTGAGATTTC
>JANYCV010000013.1 GCA_025360145.1 Acidobacteriaceae bacterium | reverse complement strand
TGGGTATCTGCCGTCAAAGTCGACTCCAATTGCATCTCCTAATCATTATCTTCCGAAGAAGTGTCCGTGAACGTCCACTTCGAATCGACCATGTCATCGACCAGCAGTACCGGTCCCGGTCTGACCGTCGCAATCTGCTTTTAAGCTGCTGTACTTGGCCCTGGAAAATGTCGCCAAGAATTGGACCATGCCAGTGCAGGACTGGAAGGCTGCTCTGCAGCGGTTTTCCATTATGTTCGGAGACCGGGTTCCGAAACCCGAAATGATGTAAGAAATAATAGAAATTCAGATACAAATCGGAATCAAAGCGCTCGTGCCATGGTGGCTCTGGTAGAGTAGGGCGCAGGCGCGGCGCGATTATGGCCGTTTCCTACACCCCCTCATCGAACCGGACGTGCGGATTTCCCGCATCCGGCTCTCCGATCATCTTCATCCGACGGCGTGCGCTCGCAATCCTTCCAGATGACTCACTTTCCCCACCATTCGATACAACCGGCATCGGTCATGAAGGAACTGATATCCCCATCGTTTCTTAGCAGTCCGCCAGGGGCACTGGTGCTTTCGTCGGAGCCATAACTGCAATTCGCTCCGAACGGCCCAGTCCACCTTGTGGAATGTCCGGTTGCTGTTGCCGACACGAAAATAGGTACACCACCCATTCAGGATCGGATTCAGCTTTTGGATCACTTGACCGACTTGCCCATTCGACGGAAACGATCGCGCCACCTCACGAATCCTCTGACGGATATGACGGCACGCCTTCTCGCGTGGCCACATCAACAACATCCGCCCAGGAGCTTTCCGAAATTCGAAGCCGAGAAACGCGAAGCCCTCCTCCAGCGTCGTTAACCGGCTCTTCTCTTGATTGACCACCAATTGAAGAGCGGCAAACTGTGCCTGGAGTTGCTCCCACGCCGCCCGCGCTTCGGCTTCCGTCCGCGCCACCAGCACCATATCGTCCGCATAACGGACCAGCCGAACATTGCCACGAGCGACACCGTCGCTCCGGCACCACTGACGATCTACTTCGTGCAGAAAGATGTTGGATAGCGTTGGTGAAATCACTCCACCCTGAGGCGAACCCCGGTCCGGGTGCGTCACCTTGCCTTCCTCCATCACTCCCGCTTTCAACCATGCGCGGATTAGGCGTAAGACCTGAACATCTCCGACCCGGCGTTCCACTAACCGCATAAGCAGTTCGTGCGAAATCGTGTCGAAGTAGGATTTTAAGTCAACGTCCACCACGAACGAATACCCCTCGTTGATGCTTTGCACAATTGCGCTCAGCGCCATCCGCGGCGTCTTCTTCGGGCGGAATCCGAACGAGCAGGGCATAAAGTCGGCCTCGAATAATGGTTCGATCACCAACTTCACCGCCATCTGCACCACTCGGTCCTTCACCGTCGGGATGCCCAACGGCCGGGTTTTCCCCGGCTGTCCGGGCTTCGGTATGTGAACTCGGCGCACCCACGCTGCCCGATACTCCCGGTTTCGCAATTCCTGCGTAAGTTCACGTAGAAATTGTTCCTCGCCTTGGTTACAGATTGCGTCGATATCCACCTGATCCACTCCCGCCGCCCCTTTGTTGGACTTCACCCGTTGCCAGGCTTCTTGCAGGATGTCTTGCCGACAAACCTTATCGTAGAGAAGTGTGAATCTCCTTTCCGGTTGCCGCTTGGCCACTCGGTATAGCGTCCTTTGCAGTTTGCGGGCATTGTCGAGTCTCGCGGGCGCCTTGCGCCTGGCTTGACGGGTCCGGGGTTGAGCCTTCCCTCGCGGGGGCAGTCCGGATGCCTTTCCCTGTTTGGTTCGCTTGATGAAAGTAGCGGCCCTTCCCTCCCTCCGGTTTTCCCGAAGTTCCTCGGTACTGTAGCCACCTCCGACTCCCTGCCCGGCTTCGTTCCCGCGCTTTCGGGTTCTCCCCTTATGCGCTTCCCTACCGCGCGGAGTTTCCTCCGGCGGACCGAACAGGGTCTCTCCGGTTAACTTGATGGTCTGTCTCTGCGTGCTGACGCCCTCTACACCGTCCCGGCGATTCGGACTGCTTCTCGCTGTACTCCGAATCGTGGCAGGCTTCGCCTTCAGGGGACAGGCTCGCCCCGGGAATAGCTCCAGCTGAATCGGCGTGATTGCTGGTGGGGTTGACGATGCTGAAACGGCGTTCACTTCTGTTGCGGCCCGCAGATTCGCCTTGCCTTCCTGCCGACAGTCGAAGGCTTTGTCATCCCGCTTCTCCGTAACCAATTGCTCAGCTTCGGAGGGGATCAGGCTATCGGGTGAGCGAGTCATTACCCGAGTTGTCTCCTTTCATACAACAAGTCCATCAAATCCACTTCGGACGCACCCCCCGGTTCCCCCCAGGAGGCAGATCAGGCTGTCCCGGTCCCCCCCGGTCCCCCCCGGTTCCCGGTTCCCCGTCCCGGTTTCCCGGTTTTACTAACTCCGCCGCCCTCGTTCGTATTAAAATCAAATCCATGCATCCCGGCAAGTTCTGTTCTCTCGCGCTATTCGCAGCCACCGCCTTCGCCAACTGGCCCCAATGGCGCGGCCCCATGTTCAATGGCACAGCTCCCAGCGCAAAGAACCTGGTGACAACCTGGACAGATAAGGATAACGTGCAGTGGCGCGCGAAGCTTCCCTCTTGGAGTGCGGCCACGCCCATTGTTTGGGAAAACACGATATTCGTCACAACCGGCGAAGAGGGTTTTTCGGGTCATACCGAAGACGGCCGCGCCTCACGCAACGGAAAGGCCGATCAGCACGACAAGGTCTTCCTTCTTGCCGTCGACCGCAAGGATGGCTCCACGATTTGGAAGCGCCAGATCGCCGAAGGCAACCGTTTGTTCCGTAAACACAACCTGACTTCGCCTTCACCGATCACTGACGGCAAGCATGTTTGGACCATGACCGGCAGCGGTAAGTTTGCCTGCTTCACTTTCGATGGGAAGCTGGTTTGGGAACGCGACGTAATTGCCGAATACGGCCGCATTGGCATCAACCATGGCTATGCTTCTACTCCGTTGCTTGAAGGCAACAGGCTTTATATTGAAGTGATTCACGGCTTCACCACCGACGATCCTTCCTACGTGTTCGCAGTCGATAAACTTACCGGCAAGAACGTATGGAAAGTTTTGAGGCCCTCGCCGGCGAAACAGGAATCAAAGGATAGCTACAGCACACCGCAAATTGCTGTCGTGAACGGTAAGCGGCAACTCGTGATTTCCGGCGCCGATATCGTCACGGGGCACGACCTTGATACAGGCAAAGAATTGTGGCGTATCGGAGGCTTCAATCCAGGGGACAATCCGGCGAACCGCACCATTGC
>JANYCV010000158.1 GCA_025360145.1 Acidobacteriaceae bacterium | reverse complement strand
CTGCAAATTGACCAGCCGTACCAGTGCGGGCACGGAAGCAATTTCGCCGGTGGGCTCGCGCTGCCCTCTATCCATTGGACTCATCACCAGGATGGAGGTTTCGGGCACAGCGGAATGGATACGGCGAATCACTTCACGAAGCTCCTTTGTGTAGGACGTGTCCACAAAAGAAGCGTATACGCTTTCGTTGGTGCCGTAATTGACGATGATCAGATCGGGCTTGTAATGCTGCAACTGTTCAGCCCAATGGCGTTCCTGAAACATGCGCGAAAGGATGGCAACGTATGCTCCGTTCACGCCCAGGCTATTGTAGACAATGCCAGACCCCGGCTTGGTAAAGTGGGCGCCGAACAGACGCGGGCTGCCGCTCCTCACGCGAAGCTCGAATCGTTTCGACTCCGGTGGAACAGGGAACGACGCAAAACCGGAAAGAATTTCGGGATAGTTTGTATCGATGTCACCCAGCGATTTCCCTCCCGCCAGCATTTCGAATATGCCTCCGCCGGGTTCGTGAAGATACGAGATTTCCACCTGCGTATACCCGGAATCGCGGGCAGTCAGCCTGGTGGCCGATCCAGGCGATCCGCGGAAAACCACACCGCCCAGTCCGAACAATCCATTGCGGACTTCACTCTGGTTGGCGGGCGTGATCTGCCAGCCGGCATTGTCGATTTCAAACCCGCGGTGCCCATACCAGGCCCACGGCTTGCCCACCAGCACGTAGCCATGGCCCGCGTCTCCGAACTGCTTCTGCAAAAGAATCCGGAGGTCGGCGGTGATTAGATCGGCGGTGGTCGGGGAGTCGCCGTAGTGAAGAATTTTGGTTACCGAGCCGCCGGTGCGCAGTTCCGTCTGAAGCAGCGATTCGTAAAAGTGATCGAGGCTGGCGCCGGGGTCC
The DNA here is from genome assembly GCA_025360145.1 of Acidobacteriaceae bacterium. GTDB lineage: Bacteria > Acidobacteriota > Terriglobia > Bryobacterales > Bryobacteraceae > JANXXV01. Next base: position 8,218 of record JANYCV010000158.1, on the reverse strand, counting down.
AGCAGCGGGTAAATGGAATCGCTACGCAACGGTGCGTCCGGATTCAGGCGCGCTTGTTCCGCCTCATTTTCAGACGAAGTATCTTTGCCGTGAAAATCGAGAACGGAACCGAGACCTTTCCAGTCCACGATCTTGAAGTTAGACAGTTGGGGAATGAAGTCCGGCAACGCCGCGATGACCATGAAGGCGGCGATGGTGATTGATGTCTTCAGTGGCAGCCAGGTCATTGGGATCAGAACTTGGTGTAGATGAACGGAGTGGAGCCGGTGGCGGCCACGTACTGGATGGCAAGCACCAGCAACGCCAGCGCCGCAGCCTGCACTACGGCGGGCGAAGCGGTGTAAAGCCTCAAGCTGAACTCATAGATCTTCTTCGGCGCGAAATGAAAGAGAATTCCCAGGAACAGGATCAGCGCAAAGGCTCCGGAAATGTTCGCGGTTGAGAAAGTGAGCGAGGCGATCCGCTCCAGAATGGCCATCGCCGCCGGAAAGTTGGGTGCGCGAAAGAAGACCCAGGCGAAACAGACAAAGTGTACGGTAACGAAAATCCGCACGAAGCGCGCGATGGGATTCGCCGATGGCTTGGCATTCTTACGGAACACTTGGAACCCGCGTTGCAGCGCCAGGGCGACTCCGTGCAAGAGTCCCCAAATGGCGAAATTCCAGCTTGCGCCGTGCCACAGGCCGCCGAGTAACATGGTGATCACCAGATTGCTGTAGGTGAAGATCTTCCATTTCGACCGCAGTCCCGGCAGTGAAAAGTACAGATAGTCGCGCAACCAGGAAGACAGTGAGATATGCCAGCGCCGCCAGAAGTCGGCGATATTCTCCGATTCGTATGGACGGTTGAAGTTCACCGGCAGCTTCAGTCCCAACAGCAGAGCGGACCCGATTGCGATATCCGTATATCCTGAAAAATCGTAGTAGAGCTGGATGGCATAGCCGTAGACGCCGATCAGAACCTCGAAGCCGGAATATAGCTTCGGAAGATCGAAGACCCTGTTCACCAGATTGTCGGCCAAATAATCCGCGATGAGCAACTTCTTAATCAGCCCCAGACCGATCAGGAACAGCGCGCGGCCGCCGTCAGTTGGTAACAGCGCCTTGTCTTTCTTTTCGAACTGTGCAATCAAGGATGCGGGGCGTGTGATGGGACCGGCGAGAATCGTTGGGAAGAACGACACCGCTGTAAGGTACGCGAGGATGCTGGATGTAGCTTTCGCGTCCCGCCGGTACACGTCAATCGTGTAACTCAAAGCTTGAAAGGTGTAGAACGAGATGCCGAGCGGAAACACCCACGTCCAATCGGACTTCACCAGCGGCATGTATTTGAAAGTTGCCAGGATTCCCAGATTCAGCAAAATGCTCAGCGAGATCAGTAAGCGGCGCAAGCCTTGGCGCTTGCTCTTTTGCATGCCGAGCGCCAGCAGGAAGTCGATTGTGGATGCCGCTGGAATGAGCGCGAGGTAGAAAAGACCGAACTTTAGATAGAAGAAGTAATTGGCGAACAAGAGAACCGCGAGCGACAACACGCGGGTTCGCGCCAGCGGCCAGTACAGGAAGAAGATCGCCGTCAGGAATACGAAGTAGATCGGTGAGAAGAGCAGCATGCAGCCCGTTCGGTGGGAATATTTCAATATAGCGGATGCGGAGTGAATGCGGAGGGAAACTTCGCGTCAGAGATTCGTTAAAAATAGCTAAGACTTGCCTGGATGAGCGAGTCCGAATCGTATTTCCGCAGGCGTGCCGTATATCGTTCCAATAAGCTATATCCGTTTAAGTGAGAGCTTCGGACGCCTTCTAACGTCGGACCACCGGCATTTCACTTCTCGACTGCACGCAGATATGGCGAAGGAAAGTGCCGGTCAACTTGCCAAAGAGCGTCTCGATAATATTAAGCCAGGAGCCAGTACGCGGATGGCAGGGACACACGATAACCGAGAGCGATGCCAACCGCTGTAGGAGAAAACGGACAACACGGGGAAACCGGGCCGTGAAGCAGGCTTCAGGGCGGAAGGTTCTTGAACTATGTCACCTAGTGCTATAGAATGGATTTAAGCGCACTGTGCGAATCTTCAAATCCAGGTGGTTTCACCGCTTTGCCAGGAAGGAAGGGATTACGGATGCGGTCTTGCGTGAGGCTGTTGCTCGGGCCGAAAAGGGCCAGATCGACGCCGACCTTGGCGGTGAGGTTATCAAACAGCGGATCGCCAGACCAAGACAGGGGAAATCGAAAGGCTACCGGACCATCATTCTTTTCCGGGTCGGAGCCAAGGCATTCTTCGTATACGGGTTCGCCAAGAGCCAGCGGGCGAACATCAATGGCGATGAGGAAGAACAGTTCAAGGAAGCCGCGAAGATCGTCCTCTCATTGACGGAGCACGCACTCGCGGTGCGGTTGAAGAGAGGCGACTTTGTGGAGGCAAATAGCGAATGAGCAAAAAGTATAAAAGCGATGCCATGGCGGCCATCCATGAAATGATGGAGGACTTGCACGTTGGCGGGGTCATCGACAAGCAAACTATGCGGCGTTTCGATGATGCCTGCCTTACGCCGATCAGGCCATTGAAGCCTGAAGAGATTAAGGCGATCCGAGAGAGAGAACACGTCAGCCAGGCCGTTTTCGCCAACTATCTGAACGTGACGAGCAGTTTGGTCAGCAAGTGGGAGCGCGGCGAAAAGCGGCCTTCCGGGGCCTCGCTCAAGCTGCTATCGCTGGTCGAGAAGAATGGGCTTGCCACCGTTGCATAGCCGCATGACACCCTGCGATTCCGTGAGACGCGTGGAACCGGCCGGGCCAGGGTGCTGGCGTATCGGTGATTGGCGCGTGTATGCTTTCTGCACGGACTGAGACAACTGACCGGCGCGGGTTCAAGCGGCCTGTCTACTGCTGAAGAAGATTGAGAAGTGTGGATGGATTGGAGCTTTGGTGGTGGCTTACCCGTGGGGCCGAATGGCTCTGCGTTGTGCCGCACGGGTAAGCCGCGGAGTGCTTTCCATCCCGATGCTGCATCTTACGCGATCAGGCACGGAGTGGAAAGCGAAGGAGCGGCTGATTCTGGGCTCCGATGGCAACACGAGTTTTCAGGGGATCCGCCGGATGAGGCCAGAACGAGGCAGAAGCGAGCAAACTCTAACCCACGGCCTTGATATTTTCCGGTCACCGCAGAGCCACGGCAGGCAGTTCTGCTTCGTGAAAACCATGCACGTCGAAGCGGCCAGCGGGAACAAGTAAGTCACAACATCCGTTGGCCTGCAGCGCGGGTATCGTAGCCGCCCAGGCCTTCCAACTCCCGGCGAAAGCTGGTCCGTCCCAGCGTGTCCAGCAGCGCTTGGACGCCTGGAAGGTCCAGGTGCTGGCGGCGAATGGCCAGATCATACCGTTCACTGAGGAGCGGAATAAATCCTAGACCGAATACCCGCGCGGCCGCTCGCGTCGCGATGCAACAATCAACGGCGCCGGATCGTACCTGCCACGCCGCTGGCAAATGCCCTTGTGCGATCCGGTCATAGCCCCGTATGCGGGCCGCTTTGATCTTGAGAGCCTTCAGCCGGGAATCCAGCAGGTGCCTGGTTCCGGCTCCCAGTTCCCTGTTCACAATCGAAACATCGGCGCGTGCGAAGTCGGCAATCTCCTTAATGGATTTCGGGTTGCCACTCGCGGTGACGATTCCCTCCTCCCAGATCGCAAATGAGATCACCGCAACTGAGTTCTTCGGGAAGAGACGCCCGATTTCCGGGATGTTCGATTCGCCGCTTTCCTCATCTCGCAAGTGCGTACCAGCCACGTGGACCACACCCTCCTTGAGGAGCGCGAGTGCTTGCGAGCTATTCCGATGCGCGAGAACCAGCTCTACGCCAGCCGCCTGAACGTGACGCGCCAGAACGGAAATGCCCGGGTCGCATCCGGCGATTAAGACCCGGTTGCCAAACTGCGCGTCTGCGTGAAAAACCTGGACCTTTGTCTTTCCGGCCGCCGCGGGATTGACAGTAACCACTGCGTCGCTGGCCGGGAAATACCAGGGCACCGGAGACGGTGGAGACGCCATCAGGCGCTTATCCACCTGGCAGAGCTGGACGGGCATTCCCGCTTGTAACGTTCCTGAACCCGGTAGAAGAGTCACGGGTTCCACGCGAAGATCGGGCTCCACAAACTCCCCCGGCAAGGTGAACAGATCTTCCACCGTGGCCTCCAATACGCGAGCCAGCTTCAGAGCGACGGCTGTGTTCGGTACGTAGCTGCCCGCTTCCATGGCGTAGATGGTCTGCCGGCTGACGTCTACCAGTTCCGCCAGCCGGGCGGCGGAGAATCCCCGTTTCTGACGAATGACGGCGAGGTTATTTTCGATTCCGGTCATTGTGGTAATGTCTTAGATGCACGACACGGTCTGTTTATCACTACACATATACCGATGCCGACTCCCACGCTAACACGAGCGTTGCTGATTTCTATGCTGTCGCTCTCAGCCTCGTCCGGCCAGGCGGGGCGCGCGGAGTTGTTCGGTACCGTTCAGGATTTGTCCGGATTGCCGGTGGCGGGGGCCTCGGTACAGGCGCAGGAACAAAGTACAGGCGCCGGATCGAAAACAGTCACAAACGAGGCCGGCGAGTATCATTTTTTCGCACTTGCTTCCGGCGATTTCGTCTTGACGGTTTTGAAGCCCGGGTTCGCCACGCTGCGTCGAGCGGGCATCGAGTTGCGAGTTGCCGATCGGATTGCACTGGACCTCCACTTGCAGGTTGGCGAGATGGCGGAGTCCATTGAGGTGAATGCGGCGCCACCGTTATTGCAAACCACGTCGGGAGTCCAGAGCTTTGTGGTGGATCGAAAGAAATTAAACGCCCTGCCGCTGGACGGCCGGAACTTTGTTTCATTGATCGCGCTGGCTCCGGGCGTCACGCTGCCGCCTGGTTCCACGTCCGCGCCATCTTTGTTGCCCCGTATCAACGGCAGCCGGCCCCGTACCAGCGAGTACATCTACGATGGCATCAGCGTCCTGCAGCCGGAGCCCGGACAGGTCGCCTACTTCCCGGTGATCGACGCCATCCAGGAGTTTCGCGTTCAGATCAACAGCTATTCGGCGGAGTATGGGCGTTCCAACGGCGGTGTTATCCAGGTGAGCACCAAGTCCGGGACTAACGATTTCCACGGCACGCTGTTCGAGTATTTTCGAAACGAGGTGCTGAACGCACGCAACTACTTTGCCGGTTCCGGCGCGAAGCCGCCGTTCAAGCGCAACCAGTACGGTCTGGTTGCCGGAGGGCCGATTCAAAAAAACCAGACATTCTTCTTTGCCGACTGGCAGGGAACGCGATTGCGCATCGGGAACACCCGCTTCAGTTCGGTGCCAACCCGTTCAGAACTGGCAGGAGTATTTTCCGAGACGGTCTTCGACCCGACCACCACGCGGCGCACCGACGCCGGGAACTACATTCGCGATCCGTTCCCAAACAACACGCTTCCCGCGGGACGCTTCGATGCCACCGCCGCGAGCCTTCTGCACCGCTATCCGGCTTCGAATGCCGGAGGCACCGCCAACAACTACCGGCGGTTGGGTATCGACACCACGGACCAGGATCTCTTCGACACTCGCCTGGACCGCTACTTCGGCGAACGCCACAGAGTGTTCGGCCGCTATACCTACCTTCGGGACAGTTCGGCTCCAGGAACGCCTCTCCCCGATGGAAGCGGGAACATTGCTTCCGGCGTCATTGGGGATACGCTGACACGCGCGGACAGCGCAGCCACCGGCTACTCTTACACGATCTCGCCGGAGGCGGTCAATCAGGTTCGCTTCGGTTTCTCGCGCAGGGGTTTCCACCGCACCGGCGTGAACACCACGCAAGCGGCACCGATCTTCCAAATTGCGGGGTTCCAACAACTCGGCCCGCCGGAGAGCTCGGCGTCCCGATTCACCACGTCCGTAACGCAACTCATCGACACCCACACCACCATCAAGGGCCGGCACAGTTTGAAGTTCGGAACGGACATAAGGCTGGAACGCTTGGACGTTTTGCAACCGCCCGCCCCCGCTGGCCTCTATTCGTTCAGCGCGGTGCAGACTGCCGGACTAAGCGCGGCGGGGACGCCCACGGCGACTTCTGGAAGCAGCCTGGCATCGTTTTTATTGGGGCAGGTGAACGCATTCAACATCGATATCCAGCAGCAGGTTCTCAAACCTCGCGCGACGGTAGCCGAGTTTTTCGCGCACGACGACTGGAGGACAAGCCAGAGGCTCACTCTCAGCCTCGGGTTGCGATACACCTTGAACTTTCCCTCCACCGAAGCGAACAACAGCGGAGCAGTCTTCAATCTCAATACACAACAGCTCGAGTTTCTTGGTAAGAACGGTATTTCCCGCGCAGCAAGGAGGCTCGACCTGAATAACTTCGGACCCCGCGTGAGCCTTGCGTATAAGTTGACCGATTCCTTCGTGATTCGTTCCGGCTATGGACTCGTGTGGATTGAACAGGCAGGCATCACGACGCCGTTCACAGTTCCATTCTTCCCATTCATTCAAAGCGTGAGCCAGAAATCACCGGACAATATCAATCCGGCGTTCTTGCTCTCTGAAGGGCCATCGGTGCAGGTGACGGAGCCGAACCCGGACTCCGGCCTGGGGCAGGGCGTCTTCGGCGTTGACCGGAAAACCGGATCGGGCTATGCACAGCAATGGAACTTTACGTTGCAGAAAACCTTCGGTACGCAGTGGACCACCGAGTTAGGATATTTGGGATCGAAGCTGACGCACCTCGGTGTGCCGGATACCAATCTGAACCAACTGCCCGCCTCAAGTCTTGCGCTCGGCTCGCAGTTGACTCAGCAGGTAGCGAATCCGTTCTTCGGGCAAATTCCGGCTTCGTCCTCGCTCGGCGGCGCAACCATCACGCGGCAGCAGTTACTGCGCGCCTATCCGCGGTTCACAACGGTTAGTCTGTTTCGTAATAACATCGGGAACTCCACCTATCACGCCTTTGGGGCGCACTTGGAGAGACGTTTCTCGCGCGGTCTCACGATGACCGCGTCGTATACGTTTTCGAAGTTGATCGACGATGCTTCCTCGGTCTTCGATGCGTCGATCCTTACCGGTCCGCTAGCGAACTTTCCAGTGGCGGACAGCTACAATCGCAGGCTGGAGAAGGATCTTTCAAACGGAGATATACCCCATGTGCTTTCGTCAGGTTTTGCGTATCAGCTTCCGTTTGGAAGAGGATGGCAAGTGGCTGGAGTCATCCGGATTCAGTCGGGCATGCCTGTGGCGGTGACGCAGATCACCAACTTCAACAGCTTCGCCGGTTACGGGACGCAACGGCCGAATCGAACCCGAGATCCCAACTTGCCAAGCGGCCAACGCAGCGTGTCGCGATGGTTCAACACAGCGGCGTTTGTTCAGGCTCCGCAGTTCGCCATCGGCAACAGTTCGCGCAATCCGGTTCGCGGTCCGGGATATCGAACCGCGGACTTGATGCTGGGGAAGACATTTCCATTGAAGGAGCGGATGAATCTGGAGTTTCGCGCCGAAGTCTTCAACGTGACAAACACGCCGCCGTTCGGCCAGCCGAATGGTGTGGCGGGGAACGCCGCGTTCGGCAGCATTACCAGTGCGTTCGACCCGCGCGTCCTTGAACTGGCGTTGAAGGTGAACTTTTGAGAAACTCGCGCACAACAGACTCGCCGTCCGCGGCCAAGTCCTCCGAGTTCCTCTTTCGTTTGGTGCCGCGGACGGCGGCTTGTGCGCTTCTAATGAAGCGGCTCTGCTTGATTGCCGTGCTGCTTGGTGCCGTCGCTTGCAGCCACAGCGAGCGGCCGGAGTTGACCGTTGCGGCAGCCGCGAACCTCACGGAAGTGTTCCAGCAATTGGGGCCGAACTTTGAAAAGCAGACAGGCATCCATCCGGTATTCAGCTTCGCCTCTACCGCACAGTTGGCGCGGCAGATTGAGAATGGGGCGCCATTCGATGTGATTGCGGCCGCCGACGCGCAGCACGTGGAGGAGTTGGATCGAAAAGGGCTACTGCTCACAGGAAGCCGCGTGCCTTATGCGACCGGCGTTCTTGCTCTGTGGATTCCGCCCGGAAGAACGGCGGTTGCCAGTATGCACGATTTGATCTCGCCCGCCATACGGGTCATCGCCATCGCGAAGCCGGAGCTTGCACCATACGGTCACGCGGCCGTGGAGGCGCTTCACCGCATGGGGATTTGGGATCAGGTGAAATCCA
>JANYCV010000154.1 GCA_025360145.1 Acidobacteriaceae bacterium | reverse complement strand
ATTCTTCTGGTTGATACGCGGAATGCGCTCGCCCTTCACTTCCGCGGTCAGCACTTGATAGGTGCCGCCCTTCGTGATCCACTCGTAGTCGTCTTTTGGATACAGCGCGTTCGCCGAGAGCTTCAGGCCACCGCGTCCCTTCACGCCGCCGTGACACGCGGACTGGTTGCAGCCGCGCTTGGTCAGGATGCCGCCGATCTCGCGCGCGAAGCTGAACGGGCGCGTCTGCTGCGAACCATGAATCCGAACGGAGGCCCGCGCCTCGATTCCCTTCGCAAGCACAGCAGTGACGGTAAGCGTTCCGTCGCCGGCCGCTGCGATGCGAGCCGTGCCGATCAGCTTGGCAAGCGCCGGATCTGACAATCGCCATTCCACCGTTTCAGTCACATCGCGTTCGGTGCCGTCGGCATAGTTCGCAATAGCCACGAACTGCTGCTGGGCTCCGGCGTATTGCAGCGTTGCGTCTGCCGGAATAGTCTTCAGCGACACAACTTGCGGCGCGGCCATGCAGCATACCGCCAGCATCGGAAACATAAATAGACGGACCGTTCTCACGGCTTGGCCACCACCATCAAGGGAATCTCTTTCATGTCGACGACAGCTCCCGGTTTTCCATCCACAATCGGCCGAACTAACAGCCGCACCAATTGCGGTTGCTTTGTAACTACTGCATCCGCGGATGCGGTAAACACCACCACCACTCGCTCGGTTCGCGGCACATATCGTTCCCGCTTGCCGGGATGCAACGGAGCATCTTTGTCGGGTTCGAAATCCGCTCCAGCCAACGCAGCCACTCCAGGTGGAAGCGATTCTACCGTCACCGCCACTGCGCCTCGATAATCTTCTTCGCGTTCGAATACTACCCGAATCGATTTCGCATCGCCGGGCGACACATTCACGCGATCTTCCTCTATCTTTACGTCGCCGATATGCGCGATCTGCGGACGCACCAGAACACGATACCGGAATTCAGCGCCGCCGAGATCGGAAGTAGTATCGCGAACTTCCACCGTGTAATCGCCTGCATCACGAAGCGGCACGATGACTTTGGACTGAAGCGATTTGTTCAACTCTCCGGTACACAAGCCGCGGCCGGCGAAAATATTTGTCGCTACCTCTTGCCCGTCCGCATTGAGGAGCCTGACAATCGGATTGAACAGCGGGGGCGGGGAAGCGGGCGTCTCGATTTCGATGGCGATGTCCTGCGGTCCGTCCAAATGAAACCGCGAGCGTTGCGCTTCACCGGGCTGCGCGATACTGCCTTCCAGCGTGCCCGGAATCCGGAACAGCGGCGCGGAAGCCGCTGGCGCAATTGCAGTCCGGTAAGTCTCAATCTTCGCTTGCTCCCGGGCCTTGCCACCGCGTTCGGAAAGCTCGTTCAACCGGTCAGTGGAAAGGAGGCGGTCGTACTTCCGCTCTTCCCAATTCCTGGTTGCGGGCGCACGTTCCTGCGGTGTATCGCCTTTGAGCATCCGCAACTGATAACCATAATCGGGACCGCCTTGTCCGGAAAAAGCCTCCACGCGGACCAGATAGCCGCCGGTCTTTGCAAACCGGTGTACCAGGTAAGCATCGGTGCCTTTGCCGGTCACCCACAACGGTTCGTCGTTGAACGCGATCCGATTCACGCGCTTTGGATCAAACCAACTTCCGGATTGCTCGTAAAGCGAGAGCGAGGGATCAAAGCCATTGGCATTGCCGCCGGGCCCGCCCGTCGACGGCAGCCCGGAGATTACTTCGAAGGTCACTGTCTCGCCGGCAACAGCGTGGAATGCATAGTAATCAGTTTCGCCGCGCCGCGCGATGCGGCCATTCATCGCGGCAGGCAGCTTGTCGATGACCACCGCCGTCTCCGGCGTTTCGTGTGACGCGGCGGGTTCATCGGTCACGGGCTGTTCAAAAACAGATATCGGAATCGCGTTTGAAAGGCCATGCGGAGTGACTAGCCGGATGGGATAGCTGCCCGCCTTGGCGCCAGCCTCAATTTGAATTCGCAGACGAATCAAATCGACTGGAGTTTTTGGTTTGGCTGAAGAAAGTGTAGCTTCTGGAACCTCGGCTTCGGCCGCTTCAATCGCCACAAGAAGAGGTGCGTTTTTCACAAAGACGGACGTTGCATCGCGCAGTCCGGTGCCTCGAACAACGGCGGTGAATGTGGTTCCGCGCTGGCCAGTGAACGGGTACACCGACGAGAGCTTCGGTTCGCCCGGCGTATCCGCGAGCTTAGCCGCAGCGAAGGCGGCGAGGTTCCCGCCGAACAACCATCCAGCCACGAACATCATCATCCACAAGGCGGGCATTAGAAAACCCCAGTATACAAGCCAATGGCGTCGACGCATGGCTCTAGCCGATCTTCCGCAGCTTCGTCACGCGCCCCACTTCCACCCACTCCACCACGAAGATGTTCCCCGCATGATCGAAGCATGCACCGTGCGGCGCTACAAACTGCCCCGGCACGAAGGCAGACCGGTCCAGCAACCGCACCTCACGGAAATTGTCCGGCCCCTGTCCTAAATGCGCGACGACCGCATTCTTGGCGTCCAGAATGCTGACGCGAGCCTCCAACTCAGGCACCACCATCAACTGGCCGCGAACGTGAAAGTGGCACGGATAGCGCAAGCCTGCCGCAAAGCCAATGTGCTTTCCATCCAGGGTGAACGTTTGAATGCGATAGTTTCTACGATCCGCAACCGTAAGAACCGGCTCCGGCCCACGCGTGTCCATCCAGATTCCGTGCGGCTGATTCAGTTGCCCGGCCTCGCTGCCCATGCCGCCGAACGTCCGGATATAGCGGCCTGCGTTGTCATATTGATTGATGTAGCTCGATCCATAGCCATCGCCGACATAAATATCGCCATTGGGCGCGACCGCCAGATTTGTCGGCACGTATGGGATCTTCGCCTGATACGGCACGGCTGCTTCCGGATACCCCAGCGTCAGCACCACCTCACCGGTCAGCGTGGTCTTGACCACAATTTGGCGGTTAGTATCGCAAAGGTAGAGGTACTCGGTGCTGCCCTCCTTGCGGATGTGAAGCCCATGCGCGCCTTCTCTATATTCGGCTCCCCAGGATCGGACGAACTTTCCTTTCTCATCGAAAACCACCATGGCGTCGGCGCTCTGGCTCGACTTATGCACGGTGTGATGAATATAAATGTGCCCCTGCGAATCCTCGCAAACGCCATGCGTGTTGCCGTACTTGATATGCGCCGGCAACTCGCCCCAATCATGGAGAACTTCGTAGGTATGCTCACCGCTGCCGATGATCGGCCGCTTGCTCGCCGTCTTGTCCTGAGATTGTGTCATCTTGCAGTTATTTTCGGAATGCCGTTCCTTATACGAACATCCTTTGCACCGGTAAATCCATCCGGGATTTCCGCGAGAAACACCGTGAACTCGGTCTTCACCTTCTGCCCGGCGCCAATCCATCGATACGCCGGGGTATCGAACAGCGAACCGCGCTCCACGCTCTTGCGCAATCCTTCATCGAACGGCGACGTCCCGAATTCGATCCCCCGCGCTACCACTTCCCCATTCCAAGGAATGAACGAAGCGCGGCGATTCTCCTGCCAGTCGGCCATCCACGGATTCCCTTCACTCGGGAACACATAGCCAATCAGCACGCGGTAATCCGGATGGTACAGCGTGAAGAATTGCTCAGTGCGTGCGGGATCCATCCGCATCACGTAGTACGCGCCCGAATGTGGCTTGGGTTGAAATCGCCTGAGGTCCACCGGCTTGCCATCCGTGCCTGTGCCCTGCGGCCATGCCACGCTTGAACCGGACTTAATAGATCCGGTCCCCGATGCGTCCACGCCCGCCAGCCCGCGCGTAGCCGAAGCGTCCAGCACTGTCTTGCCCGGCTCGACGAACGGCGGCCCGAAGGTGGCATGCTCCATCAGATTATAAGGACGGTCGTATCGAGTCAGATTCTCAATCCACTCCTCAACGCGCACGGTCTGCGCACCGCGCGCCAGATGAATTGCCCGCTCCACACGGTACTGCGTCTTTGTCAGCTCCGCGCCATACCAAAGCGTTGCGCCGTCCGCGTTGACCTCGGTCTTCGTCTTGCGCCACTCCACCACCGGCGCCTCACCATGGCTGCCAAGTCCCGCCTTGACCTCATCGTCGCTGGGCGGTCCGTACAGCGGAAAACATAACATGTGCCCCATGTATCCGGCGGAAAGCCATTTGTGCGGCTGGTCGCCATAGGTCGCCGCATGCCTGGCGGGATCGAACGTCTGCGGATCGATGGTTTGATAGTGCGGCACACGCATCGGATTCACGTTCTTCTTCGGATCGCCGGAGATCAGCCGAATCTCAGCAATATGCCCGCCGCCCGACAGCACTGATACGCGCATCAATCCATTCGAAAGCACCCAGGCGTGGCGGCCATGAAACATCTCTTCGGTGATCGTCACCTGCGCTTGCAACGCCGATGACCATATCAACAGCACCATTAATCGCTTCATCTAAAACTTCCTCGTGCAGAAAAAGCCCTGCCGCGGCGCCATGTATTCCACTTTCAGATACGGCGTTTCCACGCGCTTCCCATTGTCAAATTTGGAATTGAGAACCGCTTCCAGCATTCCGCTGGTTAGTAGCGTGCGTTCCACCGGATAGGTCGGCTTGCCGGTCTCGAACATTTTTTCCACTCCCTGAACCAGGCAAGCGAAATGCTGGAACGGAGCCCCTTCTTCCAACCACATCAGCGTCGCGACGGGCTCACTCCGGCCTTCCACTTCAACAGCCGTAGCCGCGTCCTCCGCCACGCCGTTCATCATGAACGCCGCTGCTTCCAGACCATCCCGATATTCCACACGATACGCGTAATCGTCTTTGCCAAGCTGGCGAATGTCCCCGGGCTTACGATGGATCGCTTGGGCCAGCGCGGCATCCAGCAACTTCTCTGCCCACGGCGTCTTTGCAACCCAATCCCACATCGCCTGCTTTTCCATATATTGGACAGCCTTCACGCCTGTTTCGCCGCCATGCCGCCGCTCCACCATGCACTGCAAACCTTCCAGCAGGTGGAAACCGTAAGCGTCCGGATCCCCATAGAAGATGGACACCGCATGCTTGGTCTTAGCCCCCCATTCCAGATCGACGCCCTTCGGACGGTAACTCACCGGAATGGAGGAGCCCGCCATCAGCGGAAACTTCAGCTCCTGCGAGATTTCCACCATGCGCTTGGCCTTCAGCCAGCTATAAGAAAGATGCTTGTCGTTGAAAACCGGAACGCTGCTTCGCGTTCCCCGGAAGACGTCCGTGATCTCAAGAAACAGCTCGTAGCGCGGGTAGAGATGTTGGCCCTTTTCATTCCAAGGGTAGTCGCCGTGTTCTCCAATCAGCAGCACCCCGTCCACGTTCATCCGGTCGCCGCCGCCGGTCAGGGTCTCCCAAATGGTGGGATAGATGGGCACTTTGTACTTGCCCGCCATGTCCCGGCTCATGTCGTTCTTCGGCACCTGCGCCGTGTACATCGCGACGATTTTCGAGCGCGGACGCGGGCCCTGCCGCTTCTGTAAAAACCCTTCCAGATATTTTCCGATGATGACGTCCGCGTGGGAGTTATGGCGGTACTCGGTAATCACCGCGGCAATGCGTTTGGGCGGACCGGATTGAGCCGCGGCCAACAAGGGAACCGCTGCGCCCGCGAGAAATGTTCGGCGAGTTGTCATAGAGGCTTGCCACTGCGTGACGCGCGTAGCATTTTGTATTCTTGCACAACGCAGGAACTCACCGGCGCGTCACCGCGACATCGCGCGGAAGTACGCATTCGCCTTTATGGATACGACGTCATTCCAGGCGCGGCCAAAACCCCAAGCTCAAGCACTTACTCCGGCAGCAGCCGAGGTAGGGCGGGCCCCCTGGCCGGCGCGGGACGAAAGCCCCAATGCGCCAGCCACATAAAACGCTGCGAGACCATACCTACTTGAGTCAATCACGTACCCGGTAACCCTAATTCAGGTCACGCATCACCCGAGTGATTTTCGCCGGTTCTGGATTTGTGAATCGACGATGGAGAAGCAACCCGTTCCGTCTCGATGCTGGTCAAATGTACGGGAGCATGGAAACTTTACGTGCTGGGGATTTCGGTATCCATTAATCGATTGCCATACATCCGCCCCCTGTTTGGCAGCACACGTGCTTTACACGAACGAGAGTAAATAGGAGAACACGAACGATTATGAGAAAACGAATTATCAGTAGTTTGTTGTCCGTGGGGCTACTTTTCGGAGCGGCAGCGCCGAGCTTTGCTGCAAAACACCATCGGACTCGCCGTCATTCGGTGAAACACAAGCGCCGCGTAGACACTGCCAAACGCGTAGGCATTGGAGCAGCAGGCGGAGCTGCCGTCGGAGCTCTGGCTGGCGGTGGGAAAGGAGCCGCAATTGGAGGCATCGCCGGGGCCGGAGCAGGGGTGCTGTACGATAGCCACAAAAAAGCTCAAGGGAAGTGATCTGGCCCTCTTCCCCTAATTTCCCAGTCCATCGATTGCCCGCTTGCAAAATCGATAACAACCTTCCAAAGGATGACTGCCAAGTGCTTCATTGAGCCCGGTCTGGATCGATCATAACCGTGCTGTTGGAGTGCCGTGGTTGGTCTGAGATGACCGCGGTGCGAGAAGGTAGCGCCGACGGAGTCCGCACGCGGCTCTTGGCAGTAAGCACCATATAGGATGGGTCGCGAAGTATCGGTACAAAGTACTGAAGGGGCCCGTAGCAGAGCGATCGCGAGATCTTCTAATACAGTTCTGGAAAGCGCGGATCATCTCCTCCTCCTGCTGGTGTCAGTGCTCGCGTATCGGTCGCAGGCAAAGCTGGTGCCACGCAGCAAGGACAGGTCGGCAAGAAGGTTGCAAGCGAAAGTCTTTTGCCGAGAAAGCGACACTGTAGCGAACCTTCCTCCCCCTGAGACTTGGCGGAAGGGTTTCTTAAACCTAAATTCGGCAGTTCACCGGCCATAAACTGCGAAACCCGCTCACCGCCAAGCTGTTGCGCTGAGAGGGGCTGTCCCCCGGACGGTGGATCGCGGAGCAGCTCGAACCCCTGCCGATTTAATTGCTTGCCGGTTATGAGCAACTGCCGTTTTTAGGCTAAAATCGCGTATTTCGCGCCAGTCACGAAAATCGAACGGCCAAGGGGCAGGCAGACGGAAACACCTGACACTGATCATCCTTCTTAAATACTCAAAAGCCCACAGGTCTTGTTAGCAGAGGCTCGTCACCAGGATTGTTTCCTTTCGAGAAGTGGCGAACGTGGTGGCCGTCCTGGTTTTTGAAGAGGCGCCAGCCTCCGATCTTGCGGACGGAGGCTCTGTCACGGGTAACGCTGACGTAATAGAACATCATCGGTGCGACCCCGGCGCGCTCCAAAGTAGAGCTCGCCGGAGCCACTTCTCAGTTGGACGCCTTAGTAACGCTGACCGACGAGGATCGCGTCGCGGTTCCGCTCATCTCCACTCGCAGGCCTGTCGGATTCGCCGATGTATAGGGGTCATTCGTGACAATAAAGTCCAAGGTGTTCACGCCCGCCACAAACCCGCTGGCCGCCGTGAATGGCGTGAATGCACTGAAGCTCGATCCAGAAGCGAGAACTGCACCGTTCAGCTTCAGGACCACCGAATTATCGGCCATCATCTGGCCCGACAGACTAGCGCTGCCGGGTAGGAACCCAGTCAAGTCGAACGTGGTTCTGTATGTATAGTTCCCGGAAACGTTTCCGGTCGCCTGGTTGGCCCACGGCGCAATCCATTTGGAATTTGGCCCATTTGGCATCCAGGGGCCCATCGGGAAGACATTTGAGGTCACAATAATAGCGTTTGGCCCGGGATAGCCCGGGTCCGCACTGGCGATTAATGTGTAATGGCTATCCGTCGAGCCGTCCGCGGAAAGAGCGCCCGCCCCTGTAACTCCCGTATTGAAGACCAGAATGGCTCCAGTTCCCCCACCGGATGGCGGATTGAGCGTCACCGTAGCCGTTCCAAACGTGACGCCGTCGGACTGGCTGGTCGCTTTGATGGTTGCCTGCTGCGCCGAGCTGATTGTCGGCGGTGCCGTATACAAGCCTGCGGTCGTAATCGTACCCGCCGTGGCAGTCCACGTTACTGCCGTATTGGCGGTTCCGGTTACGGATGCTGTGAAGTTCTGCTGCCCGCTGGCAGTGAGAGTTGCTGTTCCGGGTGACACTGTCACCGCGATCGTGGTCGTGCCACTCGATGACGCGGTGCCACTTACGTCGACGCGAAGCCCCGTGGGGTTTGCAGAAGTACCGAAGTTGGTCACCACAAAATCCAGAGTGTTCAAACCCGTAACAAATCCCGAATTAATCGTGAATGCGGTAAAAGCACTCAATGAGGAACTGGAGCTACCAGTGCTAACACCATTCAGTTTGATGATGGTGGCATTGTCTCCGGCGTATTGGCCGGTAATCACAGCGGTAGCAGGATTGAGTCCGGCCAGGCTAAATGTGGTCCGATACGTGTAGTCTCCCGGAGCATTGTTGTTTGCCACCTGTGTTTGCGGACCGATCCATTTTGAATTAGGTCCACTAGCCAGCCAGGGACCGATAGGGAATCCAGTCGAGTTTGCGACAAACGCATTCGGACCTGGGAAGCCACTATCCGCACTTGCCACGAGCGAGTAGTGCGCATCCACCGTGCCATCTGCTGCCAGTCCGGAAGCGGCAGTTAAACCTGTGCCGAAGATCGGAATCGCCGTCTGTCCGGATGACCCGCTCGACATTGTAATGTTGGCCGTTGTAGAGGAGTCGGCGACAGCACTCACATTATTTGCAGAGGTGGTGGGAAGGCCTGCCGCGGATGCAGTGACCGTGTATGTTCCAGCAGGTAAACCGGCGGTCGAATAGTTGCCGAATGCATCAGTGCTGGTGCCCGTCGTGAACCCGGCTGACGTAGTCGAGATCTGCGCGTTGGCAACCGCTTGAGCAGTGCCATTCCGAACCGTCCCCACGATATTCCCCAGCCTCGCGATGGTCAGATTGACTGTTGTGTTCCCACCCGCCGCGACGCTCTTGCCGGTTACCGTCGAGGAGAAGCGCGAGACGGCGGAAACTCTCAGGTCATAGGTGCCGCCCGGAACCCAAAGGGTGTAGGCTCCGCTTGCATCGGTGAACGTGGTCGCCACTATTAAGCCGCTTGAAAGGCCTTGGACCACAATTCCGGCGGCAGCTTGTCCCAAATCTGAGGTTGAGCCGGAAAATCTGCCGTACGTCACTCCCATGTTCACTGGAAAGGTAGTATCTGCACCGGCCGGGATGGTAACCGTTAGATTTTGGCTTGCGTACCCCGCCAGAGACACGGTGGCACTGTAGTTCCCCGCTGAGATGTTTGAAAAGCGGTACAGACCATCAGCGGCTGTAGTTTGCAATTGACCATTCAGTGAAATCACCGCGCCGCTTGCGGGAAGTCCGGATGAGTCGACGATTTGCCCAACCATACCGCCGACTGTCGAAGGCCGGAGAGTTCCAGAGATCGCGTTGAACGCACTGATGATGCCGTACCCAACGTTCTGATCCCAGCCACCGTTTCCAATCGATGAGCCGGCCGATTGTTGGATGCGTTCACCGATCGCGGCGGCGCTGGTGACAGGCGAGGCTACCGCGATCAAACCGCCCAGAGCCGCAACGTGTGGCGTTGCCATGGAAGTCCCTGACAAAGTCTGGTAATTAAGCCCGCCCAGCGCGTTCTGGTAGGTGGGAACCGTTGAGAGAATGCTAACGCCGGGGGCTGCGATATCGACGGAAGGCCCAAAATTAGAGAAGCTTGCTTTGGCATTGCCGCTATCGGTCGCGGCGACTCCCATCGCGAACTGCGCCCCTGCCGGAAATGTAAGGGTGTTCGAGTTGCTGTTGCCGGCTGCGGCGACGACCAGCACGTTACGCTGCCAGGCATACGCAATAGCATCCTGGAGGGATTGTGAATATCCCCGCCACCCAGGCTCATCGAAATCACCTGTACGCCGGCGTCAGCCGCCATCGTAATGGCCGAGGCAATGGTTGAGTCGCTGCCTGAGCCCTGCGAGTCCAGTACTTTCATCACGATCAACTGCACCGGATAGGCGAGCGACGCAACTCCCGCGCCATTGTTCGTAGCCGCTGCCACCGTTCCAGCTACGTGAGTTCCGTGTCCGTGATCGTCTTGCCACGCGCATGCGGGACTGCTCTTGGTCGTGGCCACCAATGCCACGCTCGAACTGAAGAGAAGTTGGCCGCCCAGCGCGGAATTAGTGCTGGATCCGCCCGCGTTGGCGAAATCGGGATGCGTGCAGTCCACGCCGGTGTCAAGGATCGCAACTATCACTCGACCTGTCGCTGCCGTTGCCGAGGTCAGGTATTGATTGGGAATTAATCCCCATGCCTGTGCCGCCTGTACTGTTTGCAGTGCCCACTGGCTGGACAGATAGGGATCGTTGGCAGTTTGCAGGAAAGTGCGCCTGACGTGGTTCGGTTGGGCATATTCCACCAGCGGATCTGCCGCGAGCAGATTAATCACAGTGTCTTTCAAACTCCCTGGAGGAAGAGTAATCACATGGAGGTTCAGTTTCCCGAGAGAACGAATCGATCCTCCGGGCAGAAGTCTGCTAACAATCGAGTTGATACCGGCTCCAGTCTTGATCCGAACTACGATTTCGCCAGGTACCGTATCTTCGCCCGGCTTCTCGTGAAAACTACGTCCGGCCCAGGCGACAGACAGGCATGAAAATATCGAAACCGCAATAATTCTGAGCAGCAATCGTAAGTTTCCTTCTGCCCGAAAGACGAGCACAATATCAATTCGGCCGGACTCCCCAAGAACTACACAGTGATACCGCTTAAGAGCTAGTGCCAGGGCAGGACTATAAAGCAGTTCGTACTGGGTATGTGTGGAATCTTACCGTTTATGTCTCCGGAATGCAAGAAACCTAAGTGGACTGTTCAGGGCAAAGTAGAAATGTCCAATTTTGCCGTGGCGTCTGTTGAAGGCGTGTTAGGTTGAATGCGATTCCTCGGGAAGTCGCGCTCCCAGGGAATGTTAGCGCCGATCTAAGACGACCACAGAAGCGCCGGTTTTGACGCCAGTTCGGGGTTGCCAGGACAACGTTGTCGGCGGTGGCGCA
This sequence comes from Acidobacteriaceae bacterium, assembly GCA_025360145.1. Lineage (GTDB taxonomy): Bacteria > Acidobacteriota > Terriglobia > Bryobacterales > Bryobacteraceae > JANXXV01. The sequence goes on along the minus strand of JANYCV010000154.1, from coordinate 627 downwards.
CACCTCGGCGGTGACGCCGGGGACATAAGCGGTGGGGACACTGGTCCTGTTCGAACGGGGAGAACGATGGAATCAGGCGATAAGCAACCCTCCCGCGCCATCAGCAGGAACCGGAAGAGTGGAAGGCCGCGAGTGTCTAGTGTCGGGCCGGACCGATTCGATCACGAGATAGAGTTTGTCGGCACTGTTGACCTTGCCCGCTACGCAGTAAGCCACATTGGGCTGGATGAGCGGGGCTTCATAAAGGTCGCAGAGCCAGTAAACGCGCTGCGTGTCGAGGTCCGGCACCGGGAACATCTGGCACGATGGGATCTCCGTCGAAGTGAACGTGAACATGTGGCGCTGTCGTATAGCAACGCTTCAACGGCGCGTCCGGCCAGGTAATTTTAGAATCTGCTGTAGAGTATGTACCGCGTCCCCGCCAATGGCTCAACTACAAAACCGGCGGAAGTGCGGCCGTTTCTCACCGGCGTTAACAGCCCGGGGATTGGCGAATTCGCCAAGGGAAAGTAGTCCTCGACTATATTGTCCAAGTCCGGCGGCTTGCGGCGCTAGCGCTGCCGCAACCGCTGCAGTGATCTTCGAGTAGGTGATCAGGCTTTCGTGGACCCTTCGGATCAATCGCGT